>CAJMPC010000200.1:0-2645 GCA_905215245.1 uncultured bacterium
ATTGCAAGAGCTAAAGCAAAAAAAGCAGCCGCTGAAGCTGCCAAAGAAACAGAATAACGCAGGAAAATATTATGTTTAAGAAAATGGTGAGTTCGCCTCATACCCATTCAGGCAAATTAACCGCCCGTATTATGTTATGGGTGATTGCAGCCATGCTGCCTGCCCTGCTCACGCAGATTTATTATTTTGGAATGGGTGTTTTGGTGCAATCCGCTTTGGCTATTTCTTTCGCATTATTACTTGAGTTTATTGTGACTAAATTGCGCAATAAACCAAATCTGGTCTATATTTCAGATTTTAGTGTGGTGCTTACTGCCTTAATTTTAGCGATGGCGATTCCGCCTTATGCACCTTATTGGGTGATTTTAATTGGTACGCTTTCTGCTGTTATTCTAGGTAAACATGTTTATGGTGGCTTGGGACAAAACCCATTTAATCCGGCTATGGTGGGTTATGTGGTGCTATTGATTTCTTTCCCTCTACAAATGACAAGTTGGATGCCGCCTATTTCATTATTGAATGAACCCCCAACATTTGAGGATTCTCTTTCTTTAATTTTCACAGGTTTAACCACTGACGGTTTTAGCTTAAGCCAACTCGTCCATTCCATTGATGGAATTACACAAGCGACACCATTAGACAGTGCTAAAATCTTCTATAACTTGCATCAAGGCGATGAAAGTGTATTCCATGATTTTGTAAAATTACCAATTTTATTACAAAACGGAACTGACTTTGCTGAAGGTTGGTGGCAGGTTAATCTGGCATTCATGCTTGGTGGGATTGTATTAATCTTAAAGAAAAAAATTCACTGGCAAATTCCCGTTTCAATGCTCGTGACCTTTGTGACCTTAGCAACAATCACTGCGATGTCAGGCCATCATCATTTAAGTATGATTAGCCAACTCTTTAGCGGCGCCATGATGTTCGGCGCATTCTTTATTGCTACTGACCCTGTCACAGCTTCCATTACACCTCGTGGTAAGCTTGTATTTGGTGCTTTGGTTGGACTATTGGTTTACCTCATTCGTTACTTTGGAAACTATCCTGACGGCGTGGCATTTGCGATTTTGTTAAGTAATATTTGTGTGCCACTTATCGACTACTACACCCGTCCTCGTGTAGCGGGACACTTTGCAAAAGGGAGAAAATAATGGGTATTTTTCAAGTCACCTCCCGTTTTGGTTTGTTATTAGGTTTTATTGCGCTTGTATGTACCGCTGTTTCTGCAGGCATTTATATGCTGACAAAAGATAAAATTGATGAAGCCATGGCTGAACACCAAAAAGCCTTATTGCTCCAAGTAATCCCTCAAAATTATTTTAATAATAGCTTGCTTGAAAGCGTGGAGACGCCCGAGCAAGATAAACTCAAAGGTATTCAAAAAGTCTATTTTGCGATCAAAGATCATGTGCCAACAGCCTATGCTTATGAAACGACAGCACCAGATGGTTATTCAGGGAATATCCGTTTATTAGTAGGTATCACTCCAAAAGGTGAAGTTTTAGGTGTGCGAGTCATCGAACATCATGAAACCCCAGGATTGGGCGATAAAATCGAACTTCGCATTTCTGACTGGATTTTGAGTTTTACGAACCAGGTTATCGTACCCGAAAGCCTAAAAGATTGGGCGGTCAAAAAAGATGGCGGTAAGTTCGACCAATTTTCCGGCGCAACCATTACGCCGCGTGCTATTGTAAATCAAGTAAAACGTTCTGCTCTCGTGATGCTTGAAAATGAGGCATTACTCAACGAGATGGCAAAAAAATACGCGCAATAGGATATTTATTATGACTGATTTAACCGAAAAAACGACCGCACTTGATGAGCAAAGTGCGGTTGAAAATTCAGAAGAAATAACGCAAACGCCTTCTGTTTGGAAAGAAATCTTTATTCAGGGCGTATGGAAAAACAACTCAACCCTCGTGCAATTATTGGGGCTTTGTCCGCTCTTAGCTGTATCAAGTACTGCGACGAATGCATTGGGTTTGGGCCTTGCAACTATGTTGGTTTTAACCTGTACAAACACCGTTGTTTCACTCTTTTGTAAGCAAATTCCTCATGAAATCCGTATTCCGATTTATGTGATGATTATTGCCACCACCGTAACCGTGGTGCAATTATTGATGAATGCTTATACCTATACACTCTATCAAGCACTTGGGATTTTTATTCCTTTAATCGTGACCAACTGTATCGTCATCGGTCGAGCTGAGGCCTTTGCCTCTAAAAATAGCGTAGCACATGCTGCCTGGGATGGTTTTTCAATGGGGTTAGGCATGGCATTAAGTATCACCGTATTAGGTGCGTTACGTGAAATCTTAGGTCAAGGTACCCTTTTTGAGGGCATTGAAAACTTATTTGGCCAAGGCGCAAAATTCCTTACATTACATATTTATCACGCTGACAGCAGCTTTTTACTCTTTATTCTTCCGCCAGGTGCTTTTATTGGATTAGGCATCCTATTGGCGATTAAAAACCGAATTGATATGAAAAAATGAACCAAGCTAAACGAATTGAAATTCTCACTCGACTTCGGGAGCAAAACCCGCATCCCACCACGGAATTAGAGTATAATTCGCCTTTCGAATTACTCATCGCTGTGATTTTGTCAGCTCAAGCGACCGATAAAGGCGTGAATAAAG
>CAJMPC010000201.1:0-2607 GCA_905215245.1 uncultured bacterium
TCAACTTTCTTCTCATACTCCCTGTTTTTACTAAGGTTTTTTTCCCTATGTCGAATGTCGTCAGCCCTGAATTAATTAAAACTGTTGTCCTGCTTGCTACCAGTGTCACTATCGTGCCGCTTTTTAAGCGTATTGGCTTAGGTAGCGTGTTGGGTTATTTAGTGGCAGGCTGTTTAATTGGTCCTTCCGTGTTCGGTGTAGTGAAAGATGCAGAATCGATTCTGCATATGGCTGAACTGGGCGTGGTGATGTTCTTATTCATTATCGGTTTGGAAATGCATCCAGAACGTTTATGGGCCATGCGAAAAGCGATCTTCGGACGGGGCTTTCTACAAGTCGGGCTATGTGGTGTTCTGCTTACCTTTGCTGGTATCTATATTTTAAATCTTCCTAAAGAAGTCGCATTCATTGCGGGTATGGGCTTTACCCTTTCTTCCACCGCGATTGTGATGCAGGTATTAGAAGAACGCGGGATTACGAATACACCAAAAGGCCAACGCGTTATTTCTACCTTAATTTTTGAAGATTTATCCATTGTACCACTATTGGCTTCTATTGCCTTTTTAACACCTGAAACCAAACATATTGAACATCAAACAAACTGGACATCTATTGCTATTGCACTCGGTGCCGTTGTCGGTTTAGTGGTTGCGGGTAAATGGTTAATGAACCCAATTTTCCGTTTGATTTCCAAAGCTCATATTCGCGAAATGATGACAGCTGCCGCCTTACTTGTGGTGTTAGGTGCTGCATTAGCCATGGAAGCGAGTGGCCTTTCAATGGCGATGGGCGCATTCGTTGCAGGTGTAATGCTTTCAGAATCCGCATTCCGCCACCAATTAGAAGCCGATATTGAACCATTCCGTGGTTTATTGCTCGGTCTCTTCTTTATGGGCGTGGGAATGTCGCTTGACCTCAGTTTAGTCTTCAATGATGCGGTTTGGTTGTTAGGTATCGTATGCCTTTACATCGTCGGCAAAGCCTTAGCTGTTTATACCGTTTCACGTATTACGAAACTTGACCGTACCGAATCGGTTGGACGAATGACCATCATGGCACACGGTGGGGAATTTGCATTCGTACTCTTCTCTGCTGCGACCACTGCAGGCGTGATGACAAAAGATCAAAATGCGACTTTTACCGCTGCCGTCATTATCTCGATGTTATTCTCACCATTGATTGGCTTATTAATGCGTAAAATTAACCAACGCAAATCAGCGAATCAAGAGGAAAAAGTCGATACTAGCGATCTTGATCCAATTGTGGATTTAGAAGATAGCGTGCTCGTGATTGGTTTTGGTCGTTTCAGCCAAATCGTGTGTCAATCGCTTCTTGTTCGAGGTATTAACGTCTCGGTGATTGACCGCAACATTGAAAACATTCGTGCAGCAGCGAAATTCGGTTTTAAAGTTTATTACGGTGACGGTGTTCGCCTTGATGTTTTACGTGCAGCGGGTATCGAAAAAGCTAAATGTGTTGTCATTGGGATTAACGATACCCAACGTATTGAAAACATCGTTCAGAATTTGAAAGATGCTTATCCAAAACTCCCTATTTTGGCGCGAACTTATGACCGTCAAACAACCGTAAGTCTTATTAAGAAAGATGTGGACTTTATTGTGCGTGAAACCTTTGAGTCTGCGCTCACGCTCAGCCATGCAACATTGATGCAATTAGGTATCAATAAAATTGAAGCTGATGAGGTCATTGCAGAAGTTCGTTACTTAGATCAAGAACGATTGAATGAAGAAGTTTTACATGGTTTTTCTACGGACATCATCCGAAAATATTGGATGCCAAAACCTTTCATCAAACCACATTCTGATGCTGAAGCATTAAATGAAGAAACAGCGGAAATCTTAGAAAAAGAAGATGACACCAATGACGAAGCAGTGGTTGAAACCCTTCTTCATGATGATTCAGAAACAGAGAAACAAAAAGAAGTTGAATAATAAAAAAGCCCGATAAATCATTATCGGGCTTTTTTTAAGCTTTCATTGTCACAACCCAGCAATTATGGATTTGTTTATTACGCTCAAAATCAAGCGGTAAGGTTTTCGCTGAAATTTCGACCGCACTTAATCCCAATTCATCTAACGCCTCAAAGTCCATTTTAAAACCACGTTTATTGTTCGAGAACACGATGGTGCCGTTAGGGCGTAAAATACGTTTAAGATTACGCATCAATTTAATGTGATCACGTTGTACATCCCAACTGTCTTCCATACGTTTAGAATTCGAGAATGTTGGCGGATCCACGAAAATTAAATCAAACTGGCGATCACATTTCTCTAACCACTGCAAACAATCTGCTTGGATGAGCTTGTGCTGCTTGCCTTCAATATCATTTAAAATCAGGTTTTGCTCTGCCCAGTTTAAATAGGTGTTAGACATATCCACGGTCGTCGTCGATTTTGCCCCACCTAATGCCGCATGCACTGTTGCGGAACCGGTATAAGCAAAAAGATTAAGGAAATCTTTGCCTTTTGCCATTTCACCAATCATTTTACGGGTTAAGCGATGATCTAAGAATAATCCTGTATCCAAGTAATCCGTCAAATTCACCCAAAGCTGAGCGCCATATTCATTCACATAGAAATATTCGCC
>CAJMPC010000202.1:0-2592 GCA_905215245.1 uncultured bacterium
TGTATTGCTCATAAATTTCTCAATAAATTGAAAATAATTTCCCCATTCTATACGAAAAGTCTGGCGTTGTGAATTTGATCACAAAACTAACCGCACTTTCATTAAATTAATGACTGAATTTTTTAGAATTTTTAGGTCTAACTTGAAGATTTTTCGTGCAAACTGAAAAGTTTACCTTTAGAATACCACTTTACTGAACAAACGTTCATTTTTTTATTTAGGATGACAAAGTCTTTATGAAAAAACGCTTTTTTATTTTACTCGGATTACTCGTCGCTGGCGGTGCAACTTATTATTTTTTCTCAAGCAATAGCAAACAAGAAACGACCTATCTGACTGAATCGGTTACCCGTGGCAATGTGGAAAAAACAGTTGTCGCCTCAGGTTCAGTTGAAAGCGTGAATGAAGTTGATGTCGGCGCCCAAGCTTCAGGTAAAATCACCAAACTCTATGTCAAATTAGGGCAAGAAATCAAAAAAGGCGAAATGATCGCAGATATTGATTCTACAACCCAAATTAATACCTTAAATACCAAAAAAGCGGCATTGGTTAGCTATCAAGCACAATTAAAAGCGAAGAAAACCGCTTATGATGTAGCCCTTTCAAGCTATAACCGCTTATCAAAACTTTATACACAAAAAGCGACATCTTTAGATAGTTTGAATACAGCTAAAAGCACCCTTGATAATGCGAAAGCGGAAATGGAAGCCATTGAAGCCAATATCAAACAAGCTGAAATTGAAGTGAATACGGCTGAAACCAATGTGGGTTATACCAAAATCACCGCACCAATGGACGGTACTGTCATTTCTGTGCCTGTTTCAGAAGGTCAAACCGTTAATGCCAACCAAACGACGCCAACAATTGTAACCATTGCCGATTTAAGCAAAATGAAAATTAAGCCCGAAATTTCAGAAGGCGATATTACTAAAGTTAAAGCGGGTCAAGAAGTCAGCTTTACTATTTTATCGGATAACCAAACGGTGTATCACTCTGTCATTGATTCTGTTGATCCAGCCAATACCACGACAAGTGATAGCTCTTCAACATCATCTTCGACAAGTTCAAGTAGCAGCTCAACAACCAGTGCGATCTACTATTACGCCAATGTTTTAATTGATAACCCTGATCGTACCTTACGCATCGGAATGACGACAGAAAACAACATTAAAATTGCCAACGCTAAGGATGTGTTATTGGTTTCCAATATGGCTATTCAAAAACGTGATGGCAAAAACTTTGTAAATGTATTGAATGACAAAAATCAACCTGAACAGCGTGAAGTTGAAACCGGTGTACAAAATGATTTCCACACTGAAATCAAATCCGGCGTAAACGAAGGTGAGAAAGTTATCGTGTCACAAGTCGCGAATGGTGAACAGGTTGGCTCTATGCCTCGTGGTCCAAGAATGTTCTAAAAGTGCGGTAGAAAATTAATGAATATTATTGAAATTAAGGATCTCAACCGTTACTTCGGTGAAGGCGAAAATCGTGTTCATATTTTAAAGAATGTCTCTTTAAATATTGAAAAAGGCGATTTCGTCGCGATTATTGGGCAATCGGGTTCCGGTAAATCAACCCTGATGAATATCATCGGGTGCTTGGATACGGCAACCAGTGGTTCTTACAAAATCAATGGCAAAGAAACCATTGAATTGAGCAAAGATCAGCTTTCAGATTTGCGTAGCCAAAAATTCGGCTTTATTTTCCAACGCTATAACTTATTGTCGAGCTTGACCGCAGCAGAAAACGTCGCCTTACCTGCAATTTATGCGGGAATGTCGCAAGAAAAACGTCTTTCTCGTGCAAAACAACTTTTAGAAAAATTAGGTTTAGGCGATAAATGGCAAAATAAACCAAGCCAACTTTCTGGTGGTCAGCAACAACGTGTGAGTATTGCGCGTGCGTTGATGAATGGCGGTGAAATTATTTTAGCCGATGAACCCACTGGTGCATTAGATTCTCAAAGCGGTCAAAATGTGATGGAAATTCTGCGCCAATTACACGCTGAAGGCCACACTATTATTATGGTAACCCACGACCGAGAAATTGCAGCCAGTGCGAATCGCGTGATTGAAATTAAAGACGGCGAAATCATTGGTGATACGCAAAAAGAAGCGGTAAAAAGTGCGGTCGAAAATCAAACCAAATCTAAACCGCACTTTGGATTTAGCAAAGATCAATTTGTCGAAGCCTTTCGAATGTCCGTGAGTGCCATCATTGCCCACAAAATGCGTTCTCTTTTAACAATGCTCGGGATTATTATCGGGATTACCTCCGTGGTTTCCGTCGTGGCATTGGGAAATGGTTCACAACAAAAAATCTTAGAGAATATTCGAGGAATTGGGACGAGCACCATAACGATTTTTAATGGTACAGGTTTTGGTGATCGTCGTGCTGAACAGATGCAGAACCTTACAATTAATGATGCCACTGCCTTAAATCAACAAAGCTATGTACAAAGTGTCACACCGAATAGCTCATCAAGTGGCACATTGATTTATGGCAACCAAACTTTCTCCTCAACCAGTTTAAAAGGTGTAGGCGAACAGTATTTTGATGTCGATGGATTAAAACTAAAATCCGGTAATT
>CAJMPC010000203.1:0-2493 GCA_905215245.1 uncultured bacterium
ACTTCATCAAACCTTGAATTTCTTGCAATCAACGGCCAAAAAGCCAGCAAATCCATTCTAAAAGAAAAAAAATCATTCAACGCTGAAGCAAACCAAACACAACAAGTTGTTGTGCGTTTAGGTGAAATCGTAGGCTCAGGCTCTAGCCAAGCGCTTTTTGAATCTAACCCGATTATTGTGACTTTCCAAAGTCCTACTGATGATGTTGTGGTATCTGCAGAAAAAATTCGCTCCAAAGAAGATGGTGAAAAATTCAATGCTCAACCACAAATTATTGTTAAAACGAAATCAGGTAATGTGATTGATGCTAAAATCGATACTTTAAAACAAGAAGGTTTATTCCCAGCGGCTAATATTGTTAACGATTTAGCTGAATATAATGCTTCAAATGCGCCAGCGGCGGTTTCAACTTTAGCTGCACCTGCAGTTGGAATGATGCCTGCTGCGTCAGGAAAAGCAGCGAAAGGCAAAGTGGTTGTTCAAGGTGAAAACGTTGCTGAACAACAATTACAATACTGGTTCCAACAAGCTGATAAAGAAACCCAAACTCGTTTCTTAAACTGGGCGAAAAAACAAAAATAATCGTTTTTTAACCGCACTTTAATAAAGAAGTGAGCCTTCCCGCTCACTTTTTTATCATCCAATTTTTAGTCACTCAATAAGCAAGGATATCAACATGAACCAATGGCTTAATGCAAAAGTAATCGCTTCAATACCTATTTTTATTGCAGTGAATATCGCAGCGTTCGGCGTCTGGTTTTTTGATATTTCTACGCAATCCATGCCCTTAATTTTGGGGATAATTGCAGGCGGTTTAGTGGATTTAGATAATCGTTTGACTGGACGATTAAAAAATATCTTTTACACATTAATTGCCTTTTCTATTTCAACCTTCATCGTTCAGCTTAATATTGGTCAACCCATCCAATATGTATTGTTGATGACCGTCATCACTTTTTTATTTACGATGGTTGGCGCTGTAGGTGAACGTTATCGAACCATTGCTTTTGGTACACTGGTGGTAGCCATTTATACCACCCTCACTTATATACCAGATAATTCTGCGAGCTGGTTTATCAATCCGGTGATGATTTTATTAGGCACTTTGCTCTACAGTATTGTGACCATCATCGTTTACCTTTTTTTCCCTAACCGTCCTGTACAAGAAAGTGTCGCGAAAGCTTTTTGTGCATTAGGTAATTATTTAGATGCCAAATCAGAATTTTTTGATCCTGATGAAATTGATGAAATCGAGAAAAAACATCTTAATTTTGCGATGAAAAACACCAATGTGGTGGATGCCTTTAACCAAGCAAGAACGGCTCTTTTCTATCGCATTCGTGGGCAACATCGCCATGCTCGCACACAACGTATGATTCGCTATTATTTTGCGGCGCAAGACATTCATGAGCGTGCAAATTCCACACATTTTGATTATCGACAAATTTCTGAACAACTCAAAAATACAGATTTAATTTTTCGCATTCAGCGCTTGCTCGAATTACAAGCGCAAGCCTGTCACGATATTACGGCTTGTCTGCGTCAAAATACGCCTTATCACTATAATATTCGCGTAGAAAAAGCGTTAATGGGCACTATTCAATCCCTTGAGCTTTATAGCAAAGAACATACCAATCAAAACAATGTTTTACTTGCCCTTCAAACACTTATCGATAACCTACAAAGCATTAACTGGCAGTTACGTCAGCTTGAGCAAGAAACCACTGAAAATGAGCAAACTGCACAAATCCATACCGAACAAATTACGGGATTAAAAAATATTCTTTCTGTTATTGGAAGTAATTTCACTTTTGAATCACCACTTTTCCGCCATGCTGTACGTTTGTCTATCGTGGTATTCTTGTGTTGTGCTATTGTTGAATTTTTCCAATTTAATTTGGGTTACTGGATTTTGCTTACCGCGGTCTTTGTGTGTCAACCAAACTATTCCGCAACCAAAGTGCGGTTACGCCAGCGTATTATTGGTACGATTTTAGGGGTGGTTATTGGCTCTTTATTGCCTTACCTCAATCCTACATTAGAGATGAAACTTGGCTTAATGGTGGTGACCAGTACACTCTTTTTCTTCTTCCGAAGTAATAATTACAGTTTCTCCACGTTCTTTATTACCTTGCAAGTATTGATCAGTTTCGATGTGATGGGATTTGACACACAATCGGCGCTCTTCCCTCGCCTCATTGATACAGTCTTAGGTTCAGCCATTGCATGGTTTGCGGTTTCTTATCTATGGCCGGACTGGAAATATCTCCAACTTGATAAAGTGAGCCGTCAAGCGATTCAAAGTGATGCGCAATATTTCTTACACATTATTAGCCAACTGCAATTTGGTAAAAGCGATAATTTAAAATACCGCATTGCACGCCGTAATGCTCATCAATATGCGGCGGCATTAAGTACGACGCTTTCCAACATGAACAACGAACCGAAAAAATATCAAGCGTATTTGCAGGAAGGTTTTGACTTATTAAAAAT
>CAJMPC010000204.1:0-2479 GCA_905215245.1 uncultured bacterium
AAAAAAGCCATAATCTAAAGCGTGGGAAGGCAGAAGAAGAAATGCAATAACAGCAAGAATTATCCAAAAGTTAGCAGATTGGATAATAGGAAATTTATTTGCGTTCATACAACCTCGCATAAAAGAAAAAAGCGAAATAATATAATAGCTATTATTTCGCTATGTATACATCATTATTTTGCTAATTTAACATCATCAACCCATTTTGTAATCAAACGTTTACGTAAATCACTTGAGCCGTATTTGTCAAAATCATAATTAATTAAATTAATGGATTTAAAATCGAGCGCATAAGGCGATTGCTCAGCAGTGCTATTGGTTAAAATAGAATACGCTTCCCCTTTTTTCCAAGTTAGCTCTTGTGCTTCTTTTGATAACGCCCAATCCACAAATAATTTCGCATTTTCAAGGTTTCTTGCACCTTTAATAATGCTCACGCCACCAATTTCATAGCCTGTACCTTCACAAGGTACAACTAATTCTACTGGGGCACCTTTTGCTTTCTCTAAAGAATATTCATGTAAAAAACCAATTCCGATTGCGGTTTCACCACGTGCCGTATTACGGGTCGCTGTGTTACCGGATTTTGTATATTGGGAAACATTTTTATTCAGTTCTTTGAGATATTTGAATGCTTCATCCTCACCCCAAAGTTGGATATAGGTGGCTAATTGTGTATACCCTGTTCCTGAACTTTGTGGATCGGCTGCTTGGATCTCATTACGATACGCAGGATCGGCTAGATCTTTCCAACATTTTGGTGTCGGTAAATTAAGCTTTTTCAAACGTTCCGGGTTAATCCCAAAACCTAATACACCGAGATAAATCGCGGAGGAATAGTTTCCCTTAATTTTAGCGGGATCTCTAAACTGTTCAGGAATTTGTGCAAGATTTGGTGACTTATACGCTTCAAGTAAGCCCATTTCTCCCGCTTGAGAATGAGGATCAAGCGTACCGCCATACCATACATCTCCTTGAGGGTTATCCTTCTCTGCATCAATTTTGGCTAAAATTGTGCCAGTACCGCCACGGATAAAACTGGTTTTGATACCATATTTTTTCTCAAAAGCCATGGTTTCTTGCTCGCACATCGTATTTTGTGCACTACAATAAACCACTAAACGGCCTTCTGCTGCAGATGCGTGAGAGCTCAGTAACACGCCACCAAATACAACACCAGAAAGTGCTAAAGCAACGTTAGACATTTTCATTGGTTCACTCCTGTGTCTTTATAAAAATAAGATGAGTTGGCACTCATCGTTGTAACCCATCTTGTGGGTTTAAAATGCAAAGTGCGGTCAAAATTTTTCTGTTTTCAACCGCACTTTAAACATTATTTCGCTAATTTAACGTCTTGAACCCATTTTTCAATTAAGGCTTTGCGTTGTTCGGTTGCACCGTATTTTTCAAAGTCATAATTGATCAGGTTAAGTTTGTTTGGATCAAACGCTGTTGGCGATTGTTCCGCGGTGGTGTTGGTTAAGATTTGTAAAGAGTCACCTTGTTTCCACGCTAACTCTTGACCTTCTTTAGATAATGCCCAATCCACGAATAATTTTGCGTTATCGATGTTACGCGCACCTTTTAAGATACTTACGCCACCTAACTCGTAGCCAGTACCTTCACAAGGCACTACTAATTCTAACGGCGCACCTTGACGTTTTTCAAGTGCATAATCGTGTAAGAAGCCGATACCTACTGCTGTTTCACCTCGTGCTGCATTACGAGATGGGGTAACACCTGATTTGGTGTATTGAGATACGTTTGGATGTAATGCTTTTAAGAAATCAAAGGCTTTTTCTTCGCCCCAAAGTTGAACGAAAGTAGCCAACGCAGTGTATGCTGTACCAGCACTTTGTGGGTCAGCAATTTGCACTTCGCCTTTTAAGCGAGGATCGGTTAAATCTTTCCAGCATTTTGGTACTTCTTTAATACCTAATTTTGCTAAACGCTCGGTATTCACACCAAAACCTAAGATACCCATGTAAATCGCAGAAACATAATGTCCTTTAGTTTTCGCTGGATCACGGAAACGCTCAACAATTTCATCAATGTGTTTAGATTTATAAGGTTCGATTAAGCCTAATTCAGCCGCTTGTGCTTGAGGGTCGAATGTACCACCAAACCAAACGTCTGCTTGTGGGTTATTTTTTTCCGCTTCAACTTTTGCAAAAGTACTGCCTGAACCGTTGCGAATAAATGAGGTTTTCACATCATATTTTTCGCCAAAGGCTTTCGTTGTCGTTTCACAAAGAATGTTAGTCGCACTACAATACACCACTAAACGCCCTTGAGCATTAACAGCTGATGATGTCATGAAGCCTGCAGCTAAAAGTGCGGTTGAAATGGAGAGAGAAATTTTATTCATTTTCATCGTACACTCCTCATAAATAACACTGATGAAATAATAAAAACGAGCACATCGTAAGCGAAAACGAAAAAAAATTCCGTGAACTACTTCACAAATTTAAAAAATTTA
>CAJMPC010000205.1:0-2450 GCA_905215245.1 uncultured bacterium
GAAATCAAGAATTTATTAAAAAATTACCCCCTAATCGCATAGTATCAGATGCTTAGCTATAAACGATTTAAGCAAATCATGAATAAAATTTGACGCTCCTTACTGCTGCTTTTAAACATTACTCTATAGATTTTAAGTATTCAACCAGCTTCAAGCCAATCTCTCTTCGCCACCCTAAAAGTAAATCGGGCTGTTTTGTCATATCTTCATTTTTTAGCCAAACCCATTTTATGAGCTCTTCTAAATTTCGTTTACTCGCCAGAATGTCAAGGGTTAATCCTTTTGGGGTCAGTTCATAAGCTTTTTCTTGTAACAATCGAATTGCCTTTTTATAACGAGGATCGTCCACAATACGAACTAAACGCTTAGGGTAATCATAAGGTGAAATTCGGCGGCTTTGTGCTAGCAATTGAAGCATTTTTTTGCCACGCACACGGACTTCATTTTCAGATAAGCCAAGCGCTAACATTTCTGATGTATTGCGAGGATTGTTTTTTGCCACTTTCCAAAGGTTGTCTGATTTAACCACATAAGAAAGGGCTAAATTTCGTGCCATTGCAGTTTCTTGTCGCCATTTGGCTAATAGCTGTAAACGCGCTAATTCGAGCGGATTCAATTTCCAAACATTTGGAATCTCTAAATAGGCTTTGTCTAGATCGCGATCATCTAATTTACTGGTTTTCGAGATCGCAAGCTGGCAATCATCAATTACTGCTTGAAGCCAAGGCGATTGCGCTAATTTTATTTGCATTTTTTGATAGACCGGCAAGAGATACCATACATCCCCTGCTGCGTACTGTAGCTGTGCAGGTGAAAGTGGTCGTTTTAGCCAGTTTGTACGCGTTGCCCCTTTATCCATTTCAACGCCCAAATAATGTAACACAAGTTTAGCCAGACCCGCTGAATTAGCAAAACCTAGAAAACGTGCCATTATTTGCGTATCCATCATAGGTTGTGGAAGTGCATCAAACTCTTGCAAGAAAACCAATAAATCTTCATTACAAGCATGCAAAATTTTTGTCACCTGCTGATCGCGTAATAATTCCACAAAAGGTGAAAAATCAGTAATGGATAAAGGATCGATCAATGAAACACGATCACCATCATAAAGTTGAATTAATCCTAATTTAGGATAATAGGTCGATACCCGCATAAATTCGGTATCTAAAGCGACCGCACTTTGCTGACGCGCTAACTGACAAACCTGAGCAAGCTCTTCATTATTTTGAATTAATGTAAAGTGCGGTTGATTTTGGCATTCTTTTATCATTGTAATAGGATGTATTTTCAAATAGAGGTACAGACTAAACAGGGATATGAACACATATCCCTGATTTAATTAATGTTGCGCGCGTTTTGCTATTTCTTCATCACGCAGTATGCGTCTTAAAATTTTGCCTACATTACTTTTCGGCAATTCATCGCGAAACTCAATATCTTTCGGGACTTTATAGCCCGTCAGATGTTGTCTGCAATGTTGACGTAATTCATCACGCGTGAGGCTATCATCTTTCTTCACAACGAAGATTTTGATAGTTTCTCCCGACACTTCATGTGGCACACCGATAGCAACGACTTCAGCGACTTTATAATTTAGCATCACCACATCTTCGATTTCATTTGGATAAACGTTGAAGCCTGAAACTAAGATCATATCTTTTTTGCGGTCAACAATACGGAGGCTATAGCTCTCGTCCATAATGACGATATCACCCGTTGCCATCCAACCATCTTTAAGCACTTCAGCTGTCGCTTCAGGGCGTTGCCAATAGCCACGCATGACTTGTTCACCTTTAACCCAAAGCTCTCCAGCTTCGCCTAGCTGTGCTTCTGAGCCATCGTCTTTGATAATCTTAATATCAGTATTTGGCACTGGTACACCGATTGTACCATTGTGTTTAACCACATTAATCGGACAAGCGGCAATTAGCGGTGAACATTCTGTCATACCATAACCTTCAATGATATTGCAGCCAGTTAAATCATGCCAACGTGTTGCAACTGATTGTTGGATCGCCATACCGCCGCCAACAGAAAGTTTTAATTGTGAAAAATCCACTTCTTTGAAATTTTCATTATTAAGTAGCGCATTAAACAAGGTATTTACCCCTGTAATCGCTTCAAAGCGGTATTTTTTGAGCTCTTTAACAAAGCCATCAATATCACGTGGGTTCGTAATTAAGAGCGCGGTAACACCAAGCTCTAAGAAGAGTAAACAGTTTACCGTTAAGGCAAAAACATGATAAAGCGGTAAAGCCAGTACGGCAACACGTTGCTTAGCATGATCGCCAATAAATGGCTCTGCAATCCACTTAGCTTGGAAAATATTGGTAATAATATTGCCATGTGTCAGCATTGCGCCTTTGGCAACTCCAGTTGTACCACCTGTATATTGTAAGAAAGCTAAATCTTCTCGATCAATTTGCGGACGAACATATTGACGGAATTTG
>CAJMPC010000206.1:0-2434 GCA_905215245.1 uncultured bacterium
TCCACGATGCCAATGCCATCCTGTACTAAATCTGGCTGTCGTGGCACCGAGAATTTTTCTTTGTAAGGCGTGTGAATCACCGCAATTGGGTGAAGAGTCAGTGTTAAATCATTCATAAAAAGGCAATTTCCGTGTAGAATACGCCCTTTATTGTAATCAAAAGTGCGGTCAAAAAAAATGACAAATCATAAATTGAAAATGTGGTGGGAAACCGCTCGTCCAAAAACCTTGCCTTTGGCATTAGCTTCTATTTTTACTGGCTCAGCATTGGCATATTGGGCGGATAAAGAAAGTTTTAATCTTACCGTGATGTTACTTTGCTTGCTCACTACTATTTTATTGCAAGTACTTTCCAACTTTGCTAACGATTACGGCGATCATCAAAAAGGGTCAGATACCGAAGAACGTATTGGGCCTTTACGTGGTATTCAGCAAGGTGCAATTTCCGCGAATGAGCTTAAATGGGGCTTAATTTTAATGGCGGTGGGAGCATTTTTCTCCGGTGCATTCTTAATTGGTATCGCATATCAAAGTCTCACAGATTTATTGGCCTTTGCTGGGTTGGGTATTCTTGCCATTATTGCTGCCATTACTTATACCGTAGGCGCGAAACCTTATGGTTATTTGGGTTTAGGTGATCTGTCAGTGTTGCTCTTTTTTGGACTATTAGGTGTAGGTGGAACTTATTATCTACAAACTCACAGCATTGATAGCTTAATTACTTTACCTGCGTTAGGCTCAGGTTTATTAGCAACAGCCGTTTTAAATATCAATAATTTACGTGATATTGAGCAAGATGCGAAAGTAGGAAAAAACACCTTGGTGGTACGTATTGGCCCGAAGAAGGGACGTATTTATCACTGTGTTTTATTAAGCGTTGCCGCTTTATATTATGTATTATTTGCGGCATCAACAGCATTTAGTCCTTGGCATTTCTTATTTTTATTAGCATTTCCATTGTTATTAAAACACGCATTATTTGTTTATCGCAGCAAAGAGCCGACAGTCTTGCGTCCGATGTTAGCACAGATGTCAATGATTTCTTTATTTATCAATATCTTGTTTAGTTTAGGCTTGCTTATCGGCTAAATCGGCTTATACTAGAGAAAAAATTTTACCGACAAGGGGTACATTATGTATATCGATACTTCAGAACTTTGCGATATTTATGCTGATCAAGTGGATGTGGTTGAGCCAATTTTTTCTAGCTTTGGTGGCGTCACCAATTTCTACGGCAAAGTGACGACAGTAAAATGTTTTGAAAATAATGGATTAATTGCCGAAATTCTCGAAGAAAATGGTAATGGCAGAGTACTTGTCATTGATGGTGGTGGCGCAGTACGCCGTGCTTTAATTGATGCAGAGCTTGCACAACTTGCCGCAGATAATGACTGGGCGGGCATCATTGTTTATGGTGCAGTGCGTCAAATTCAACAACTTGAAAATATTGATATTGGTATTCATGCGCTTGCACCAATTCCAGTTGGCGCAGATGAAAATAATCATGGTGAAAGTGATCTTCCAGTGAATTTTGGTGGTGTAACATTCTTCCCTGAAGATTATATTTATGCCGATTTAACAGGTATCATTCTTTCACAGGAAGCATTAGATTTAGAAGACGTCGAAGAAGAATAATTTTGAAATTATAGGCCTTTTTAAAGTGCGGTTAGAAATAACCGCACTTTTTTTGTCAAAATTTTTTTGAACAAGATCACATTTTAAACATTTGTTGGTTGAAAGTTTGTAACATTCATTTAACATCGCAAATAGTTCATCTGTAATCAGTTTGGAGGGACTCATGAACGAAACAAACACAACAAAAAATTATAAAAGTGGGATTATCTTTCTGCTGGCGATAGCCTGTTTTTTTATTTTATTAAAATCTTTACCTTTCGCACCTAAGGAAAATGCTGGTTTAGCATTATTAGCCTTTGTGGCGATTCTTTGGTTAACTGAAGCGTTACATGTCACAGTGACCGCTCTATTGGTGCCATTGCTTGCGATTGCACTTGATTTGGTGACAACTAAACAAGCTTTAGTGGCTTTTGCCGATCCAACCATTTTCTTATTTTTTGGTGGGTTCGCTTTAGCGACGGCTTTGCATATGCAAAAGCTCGATAAAATGATTGCTAATAAAATCATGGCGATGGCGCGTGGTAATTTATTTGTAGCTATCATGTATCTTTTCTCAATTACCGCTTTCCTTTCTATGTGGATGAGTAATACAGCAACAGCAGCCATGATGCTACCTTTAGCCATGGGGATCTTAAGTAAGCTTGATAAAGAAAAAGAACATAATACTTATGTCTTCGTATTATTAGGGATTGCATATAGTGCGAGTATTGGTGGTATGGGTACATTAGTAGGTAGCCCACCAAATGCTATCGTTGCAAGTAACTTACATTTAACCTTCTCTGATTGGTTATGGTATGGC
>CAJMPC010000207.1:0-2427 GCA_905215245.1 uncultured bacterium
GGCTTCTAGTGCACTCAGTAATACTAATGCTACACCTATCACCCAAACACTTTGTAATACTTCATTCGGGTCATCTGATGCCACATAATGCGCTTCAAAGAAGAAAGAAAATGCAAAAGAACTAAATAGAATAGCCACAATGGTGAGCGCTTGAATCACACCATTTGCCATACCGATATTTTCAGTGCCCACAATCGATTTAATAATGCTATATTTGGCCGGAGAATAGACCGCACTTTGCGCTGCCAAAATCAATGTCAGTACAAAGGAAATAGCAAACATTCCCGTCATATAACTCAATAAAATCCCCGCACTGATCGCCACAGCTGCTAAGCTGCTATAACGAATCACATTGGTGCGGGAAAACTTATCGTTAATAAATGCTGAAGGGGAAAATAAGAAAATAAACGGCAATAAAATCATCGCATTAATTAATGCCGTTAAAACCACCAAACTCTCGCCTGAAAAACTTTTCAGTAACACATTTTGAATGGTAATTTTATGTGCCAAATCCACACTGGCATTAATAAAGGCAATGGCTAAATAAGGCACAAAGCCAGCATATTTTAAGAGTTTCATTTCGCACTCTCCGCTTGATAAAGATTAAAGGTTTTCATATTCAAGAGATAAGGTTTTAACACCAACAATAAATCAAATAAGTGTTTTAATTTTTCATCTTTTTGTTCACTATTGGCTAATGCCGCTAAAGTCACATTCACCTCTTTTTCTGCTAACATTTTCGCTGCAACTAAATAAGCTTTCACCACATCCATTTCGGCTTCATCACAACGAACCAAGATCGCCAAAATATCACGTTCTTTTGCCGTAAAAATGCCTTCACGAGGATTCAATAAGCCTTCCGCTACCATGTCTTCGATTTGTTTAGCGGAAAGATGAAATTCTTCACATAATTGCTCAATAGTGAACACTTCATTTTCTGCCCCCATGATGATATCTAATAATCCAATAAGGCTTTCATAAGGATTATTCCAATCAAAATGAGGATGAGCAAAAAGTGCTTTAATTTGTGAAATCGTCGCATTGAAATTACTTTGTAGATATTTAATAAAGCTGAGTAACTTCACACAATGTTCATCATAGAGATGAAAATTCGGTTTATCTTTTACTGGTTCTGGCAACAAACCTTCTTTCACATAGTACAGCACCGTGGATTTTGGTGTCTGACTAAGCTTAACCAAATCATTCATTTT
Organism: uncultured bacterium; assembly: GCA_905215245.1. GTDB lineage: Bacteria > Pseudomonadota > Gammaproteobacteria > Enterobacterales > Pasteurellaceae > Haemophilus_D. Next base: position 1,212 of record CAJMPC010000207.1, read on the forward strand.
TAACATAAGGATTTCCCTCTAGGTTGATTTGTTGTGTATTGTAGCGTATAAAAATAAAAAGTAAATAGTGTTACTTTACACTTTTAATTAGATTTAATAAAAAAGTTGCTCATCACATTATGAACAACTTTCTTAATCAGCTTTAGCTTTCAACTTTTCGCCATAGATCCTTACTGTAAATGACCCCTACTGGATTTTTCTTCGTCCCCATAATACTAGGAGAAACATAAACTGGTGTGGTGTATTGGAAAAGCGGTAAAGCAAGGTTTTCCTGTTGGATCTTCTCACTTAATTTTAAGTAAATTTCTGACCGCTCTTTTTCATTTAAGCTTTTCAATGCTTGTTCAAAAAGTTGGTCATATTCCGCATTGGCATAGCCATTTTTATTATCGGGACTTTTAGAATAGAACAAACCCAAGAATGCCATCGGATGATTAAAGTCAGCACACCAGCCAGAACGAATGACTTGGAAATCCCCTTTTTGGCGCTTAGTCTGTAATGTTTGCCAATTGACTGGTTGAGCATCCACGCGCAACATATCGGATTGAGTCAATTGCCCCACTAAACGTTGCGCAATATTTACATGCAATGGTGCATCATCATAGAGCACATTTAAATGTAGCGGATGTTTTTCATCAATCTTATTTTGAGCCAATAACTGCTCAGCAACAACAGGCTCCCATCTTGAATCTTGTCCATTTAACATGGCTTTCGGTAAAAAATACGAACTCGGAATTGCCGCTGGAATCTCATTATTCACAATATTCGTAACCGAAACCAACGAAGCAATCGCCTTACGCACATCTGCCTTAGCAACTTTAGGATCATTGAGATTAAACTCATAAAAATAACTGCAAAGCTGTGGGAAATGTTGAAGGTCCGCGTGCACTTCTGGTACATCAAGCACCACATCAAAGTCAGATAATTTAGTGGCGATAAAAGGCAAATATTCTACACGCTCAAAAGCCACATTATTTTTCTGCCAATAATAGGGATTTTTAGCTAAGTGTATGCTTTTCACACTTTCACTTTCGATCATATAAGCCCCGTTTGTCACTGGGTAATCAGGATCGCGATATTGAGGTACAAGGCTGATATGCGCCAACATTTCCGGCAAATACGGTGTTGGTTTATCAAGCTCAATACGTAAAGTGTGGTCATTTTCCGCATAAATTCCTAAGCTCTTAAAAGGTTTATTTTTTTCTAAAACACCTTT
>CAJMPC010000208.1:0-2409 GCA_905215245.1 uncultured bacterium
TACATTAAAACCATTGGTCTTTATAACAGCAAAGCAGAAAATATCATTAAAACCTGCCGTGATTTAGTTGAAAAACACAACGGTGAAGTACCTGAAAGCCGTGAAGCCTTAGAAGCCCTTGCGGGTGTTGGTAGAAAAACAGCGAATGTGGTATTAAATACCGCTTTCGGCCACCCGACTATTGCTGTGGATACCCATATTTTTCGCGTATGCAACCGCACAAATTTCGCCCCTGGCAAAGATGTGGTAAAAGTGGAAGAAAAACTACTCAAAGTTGTGCCAAAAGAATTTAAAGTGGATGTACATCACTGGCTGATTTTGCACGGGCGCTATACTTGTACCGCACGCAAACCTCGCTGCGGTGCTTGCATTATTGAAGATCTCTGCGAATACAAAGAAAAAACAGATTATTAAACGAATAAAAGCAAACGGAATATATTATGACTACAAACAATCAATCTCGCCAAACGTGGTCTAGCCGACTAACTTATGTGCTCACCGTTGCGGGTGCAACAGTTGGCTTTGGAGCAACATGGCGCTTTCCTTATTTAGTAGGTGAAAATGGCGGTGGTGCTTACGTACTCCTCTTTTGTATCGCGATGATTGTGATTGGTATCCCGATGATTTTAGTAGAAAATGTTATCGGACGCCGTTTGCGTGTAAATTCCATTGATGCTTTTGGCGACAAAATCCAAGATAAAGGTAAAAACATCTCCAAATATTGGAAGATTCTTGGTTACATGGGGCTTCTTGGCGCATTTGGTATCATGGCTTATTACATGGTATTAGGTGGTTGGGTAATGTCTTATATCATCAGCCTGATTAATAATACTCTTGATATTTCCGCACCAATTACAAAAGAAGTGGCCAAAGATTTCTACGATTTACACATCAGCAACAGTCCATGGGAAATCATGCTTTACACCTTCCTGTTCGTGGCAGTGAATTACATTATTTTGGCAAAAGGTATCATCGGCGGGATTGAACGTTCTGTGAAATACTTAATGCCATTACTCTTCATTTTCCTCATCGGCATGGTAATTCGTAACCTCACCTTACCGGGTGCAATGGAAGGTGTGACTTTCTACTTAAAACCAGATTTCAGCAAAATCACACCTAAATTATTCATTTTCGTATTAGGTCAAGTGTTCTTCGCATTAAGCCTTGGCTTCGGTGTATTAATTACCCTCTCCAGCTATTTAAATAAGGAAGAAAACCTTATTCAAACAGCCGTTATTACGGGTTTTACTAACACCATTATCGCCGTGTTATGTGGTTTTATGATCTTCCCATCATTATTCACATTCGGCATTGAACCTAACGCAGGGCCAACCTTGGTTTTCCAAAGTTTACCAATTGTATTCTCACATTTATGGGCGGGTAAATTCTTTGCTATCGTGTTCTTCGGTTTATTGCTTATTGCAGCATTAACCACGTCAATTACGATTTACGAAGTCATCATCACCGCATTACAAGAAAAACTCAGAATGCGCCGAGGAAAAGCGATTTTTGTTACCTTAATGGGGATTTTCTTATTAGGTAACGTGCCATCTATTCTAGGTGATAACCTTTGGAAAGATTTCACCATATTCGGTAAAAGCATTTTCGATGCCTTCGATTTCGTTAGCGGAAATATTCTCTTTATGCTGACCGCACTTGGTTGTGCCATTTTCGTTGGTTTCGTGTTAAAAGATGATGCAAAAAAAGAGCTCTCTTCGACACCAAATTCAGTCTTCACCACAATTTGGTTTAACTATGTCAAGTTTGTGGTACCTGTGATTATTTTGGTGATTTTTATCAGTAATATTTAATAAAAAAACCGAGCTATTTAGCTCGGTTTCTTTTTATCTATCCTCTATTTTGCTTCAGCTTGAGTTTTTTTCTCTTCAAGTTCTTCCCAACGAAGGAAAGCCGTTTCAAGTTCAGCTTCAGTGTCCGATAATTCCTTAAGCTTCGCATCTGTTACATCATGGGCTTGTTGGAAAAAGTGAGGATCACCAATTTCAGCTTGAAGTGCGGTAATTTTCTCTTCCAATTCTTCCAACAATTGTGGTAGCTGTTCTAACTCACGTTGTTCTTTATAAGAAAGTTTAACGGATTTTGGCTTTTGAGAAACAACGTCATTTTTGACCGCACTTTCTTGTAGTTTTGGTGCTTCTTTTTTGACTTTTTGAGCCTCTTGCTCTGCTTTCATGGCAAAGTAATTGGCTTGTTGTCCTTTCGCATCAAAGAAACCACCCACGTATTTATTTAATACGCCGTCGCCTTCAAAGAAATAACACTCAGTTGCGACGTTATCAATAAACTGACGATCATGGCTGACAATCAATAAAGTGCCTTGATAATCCGTGAGGATTTCTTCCAATAATTCTAAGGTTTCTACATCCAAGTCATTGGTTGGTTCATCGA
>CAJMPC010000209.1:0-2361 GCA_905215245.1 uncultured bacterium
TAAACCATTTATCTTAATTTTTAATGATATTCCTGCGCCAACCTCAGTCGCACCGTTTGAGCCAATCCCTTTATTACGGGGCGTGCCAAGATAAATAAAAAGTGCGGTCAATTTTGACCGCACTTTTTACCTTAACTACTTCAATCTTTCTAACTGTTGAATAATGGCTTCATCAGATTGCGATTGGATTTTTCGCATACGCATAAAGAGTAAAGCAGCGGCAATGGTTAAGGCAATGATAAAGGCTACCCAGAAGCCTTTTGCGCCGATGCTTGGAACAATCCAATCCGTGCGTGAAAGAATATAACCAACAGGGATACCTACGCCCCAATAAGCAAGTAACGTGATATAAAGGATAATTTTAGTGTCTTTATAGCCACGTAAAATACCGCTCACAACGACTTGTACTGAATCTGAAAATTGATAAATAGCCGCCATCGCTAATAAGCTGCCTGAAAGAGCAATAACGGTGGCATTATCACCAACAATTAATGCGGCAATCTCTGCACTAAATACCCAAATCACCAACGCCAATACACTTGCCGCAATCAAGCCAAGAATAATAGCGGCGTGAGCCATGATTTTGGCTTTTTGTGGTGCATGATTACCCAGTTCTTGCGCCACTAAAATGGTTGCAGCCATCGCAATAGACATGGGGAACATAAAGGCTACGGCACTGGTGTTTAAAGCAATTTGGTGGCTGGCGACCACATCTGCACCTAATGGGGAAAGTAATAAACTACTTAACGCAAATAGTGAGACTTCACTGCACAGCGCAATGGCAATAGGCAAGCCAAGTGCGGTTAATTTTTTCAGTGTTTTGATATTGGGCTTTTCAATAATCTTTTCAAAGACTTTCAAACTACGTTCGTTATAGTTTTTGGCCGAATAGGTAATCATCAAAATTGCCATCGCCCAGTTGACAATAGCCGTTGCCACACCACAACCGACACCGCCCAATGCAGGTGCACCAAATTTGCCGTAAATAAACATATAATTCAGCGGAATGTTCAGCATTAACCCCATGAAGGTAATCACCATGGCCGGTTTGGTCTTAGCAATGCCATCATTCAAACAGCGGAAATTAATCAGCAATAAATAGGCAGGCAAGCCCCACACCATCGCACGCAAATAGTTCATCGTCACATCAGCCATGTGGGCATCCATATTCATAAACTGTAATATGAAATCATTATGATAGATGATGAGTGCAAGGGGAATCATCACTAAAAATGAAATCCAAAGGCCTTGTCTCACTTGGTGAGCAATGCGATGGCGTTGTCCAGATCCATTTAAATAGGAAATTGTTGGTGGTAAGGCGAGTAATAAACCCTGTCCGAAAAGTACCAAAGGTAGCCAAATGGAGGCACCAATACCGACACCGCCTACATCAGCCGAGCTCACACGCCCCGCCATGATCACATCCACGGTGCCCATGCCAGTTTGAGCTAATTGGGCAAGACCGATAGGTGTCGCAATTAGGATAAGTTTTTGAATATCAATACGGTATTGAGAAAAAAGACGAGAATTCATAAATTTTGCTATAATATTGGAAAAATTTTTAATGAAGGAATAATAATGTTTACAGGTATTGTACAGGGCATCGCCCAAATTTATGCAATTAAAGACAGCGATAATTTTAGAACACAGATCGTAAAATTACCAGCTGAAATGCGAAAAGGCTTAGAAATCGGTGCATCAGTGGCGAATAATGGCGTGTGCTTAACAGTGACTGAAATTTATGACGATCTTGTAAGCTTTGACTTAATGCAGGAAACCTTGCGCATCACCAATCTCGGTAGTTTAAAAGCAGGGGATTTTGTGAATATCGAACGCGCAATGCAAATGGGCGCTGAAATTGGCGGACATATTTTATCGGGTCATGTTTATTGTACCGCAAGCGTTTCACAAATTATCGAAAGCGAAAACAATCGTCAGGTTTGGTTTAAATTACCCAATAAAGATGTGATGAAATATATACTCACCAAAGGATTTATCGCCATTGACGGCATCAGTCTTACTATCGGTGAAGTGAAAGACGATGAATTCTGCGTGAATTTAATTCCTGAGACCTTACACAGAACCCTGATTGGTAAACGCCAAATCGGCGATTTAGTGAATATCGAAATCGATCCACAAACACAAGCGATTGTGGATACCGTGGAACGATATTTAGCCTCTAAAGCTTAGTTGGAATGAAAAAAGTGCGGTCGAAAACGATGTTGTTTTTTACCGCACTTTTTATTGTATGTTATTGTATGAGATTAGTTAGCTTTAGATTTCTTCGCTTTTTTCCATTTCCAGAATAAGAAAACCGCTAATGCGCCAACAAGGATATAAATTACAAGCTGACCTTTTTGA
>CAJMPC010000210.1:0-2349 GCA_905215245.1 uncultured bacterium
AGCATTGTTCAAAGGTATCAATGGCTAAAATCAAAAAGTGCGGTTAAAATTGACCGCACTTTTTCTTATAAATACTTAAGAGACAATTATGAGTATCAAAATCTTATCTGCAGACGAAATCAAACAAAAAACGAATTCATACGATATTCCGCCTGTTTTGTTTGCTAACCCTAAAAATCTTTATCAACGTCGTGCAAAACGTTTAAGAGAATTAGCGAAAGATCATCCATTGGCTGATTATTTACTCTTTGCTGCAGATGTTGTGGAAAGCCAATTAAGCGTATTTGAAAAAAATCCATTAGAAAAACAGCATTTCAATAATTTAGATGAACTTGAACCGTTAAATACTAAAACATTTAAACGCTCAAGCATTTGGATTGAATATCTCAAAGAAATTTTACATAGCATAAAACCAAAAGCAAATGAACAGGTTCTTACTACCATTGAAAATCTTGAAAAAGCCTCAGAGAAAGAGCTTGAAGAGATGGCTAGTCATCTTTTAAACCAAGAATTTAATTTAGTGAGCACAGATAAAGCTGTCTTTATCTGGGCGGCACTTTCTCTTTATTGGTTACAACTGGCTCAACAAATTCCTCATAACAGCCGCCAAGAAGGCACAGATAACCTACATTACTGCCCTGTTTGTGGTTCTGCTCCTGTTGCAAGTGTGGTGCATATCGGCACATCACAAGGTTTACGCTATTTGCACTGCAATCTCTGTGAAAGTGAGTGGAATTTAGTGCGCGCACAATGCACAAACTGCAATGAGCACAAAAATCTTGAAATGTGGTCATTAAATGAAGAGCTTGCTCTTGTTCGTGCAGAAACCTGTGGCGATTGCCAAAGCTACTTAAAAATCATGTTCCAAGAAAAAGATCCGAACGTTGAAGCGGTAGCGGATGATTTGGCATCTATTTTCTTAGATATTGAAATGGAAGAAAAAGGCTTCGCACGCAGTGGATTAAATCCATTTGTCTTCCCTGCAGAAGAAGTGTAATGTCTTATTTTTAGATAAACAAAGTGCGGTCAAAATTGACCGCACTTTTGCATTCTAGAGATAACATGCCATCACAACAGCATTTTCTCGTCCACCATCAGGTTTTGGGTAATAATTCTTACGAATATCAACCTCATTAAATCCCAGCTTTTCATAAAGGAAACGAGCAGGATTCGATTCACGCACTTCAAGCCAAAGCGTTTGAATACCTTTCTCTTTAAGCTTATCCATTAAACCTTGCAATAAAAACGAACCGTAGCCCTTTCCTTGTTGAACCGGATCTATCGCAATATTGAATAATGTGGCTTCATCTAATACCGTCTGGCAAATGGCAAAACCAAGCACTTGCTCTTTTTCCACTAATTTCAAATTGAGATAACGCTCGCCGACATTATTTTTCAATGTTCCCAATGACCAAGGCACAAGGTGTGCAGCTTGTTCAATTTCATATAAGCGATCCATATCGCATTCTTCAATAGGAAAAAGAGAAGGCATAATTAAATTTGTTGGATTTGTTGCCAAAGCTCACGCTTAGCTTGGTTATCTTGCTGAAATTGTTGCCAATCAACGGAGCGATAAATACGCTCTGCATTTAAGCAATAAGGCAAAGTGCGGTCGATTTCATCTGCATTTACAGCTAATAACCAATACCGCACAGAATGTTGTAATGTGATATGTTGAATTTGATCGAAATTCAGGCAAAGGCAATCTTCTTTGTTTAACTCGAGTGCGAGTCGAACATCTGAAAAAAGCGGGGAGTTAGATACATTATCTTTTGCCACCACAATAAATTTCACTTGTTCAGAAACACTCACACCGACCGCCCCTTGTAATACTTCTGGACGATGGAGCTGCCAACGGGTTATCCCCATTTCATTTAAAAGAAGATTGTGTCTATCCATAGATTAACGAGCGATAGTATCTAGCGGATAATCTCTTAAACCTTTAACAATTGCTTGTTCTTGCGCTTCGGTTGGTTTTTCTTGATACGCTTTTAAGCTACGGAAAGAAAGAATATTTTTCGCTTGATGTACTACAGCAACAAGACGTTGGAAATCATTACCATCGCAGGCATAATAAACATCTGACGCATCGCTAATGGTTTTTAAATCACACACTTTTTTAGTTTCATCAAGATATTTATTGGTCAGCGCAGGAATGTGTGAAACATCTTTTAGATAATAGGTTTCGCTCATAATAAATTTGCGATTGCTACGATCTACATTCGCTGCACCACTTAAGAAACGCGGGTCTTCTGATTTATCAAAGGCTTTCGTTTGTTTATAGAATTTCTCGCCATTAAATGTCACTTCTTGCTTACCTTTTTTAATACGCTCAAACTGTGCATCTAA
>CAJMPC010000211.1:0-2347 GCA_905215245.1 uncultured bacterium
AACTAAGCTATACCGCCACATTTTCTGGTGCCCAGAGGCGGAATCGAACCACCGACACGGGGATTTTCAGTCCCCTGCTCTACCGACTGAGCTATCGAGGCGTTATCGTTATTGGCTACTGCCTGACAACGGAGCGTATTAAACTATTTTTTCGGGTATCGGTCAACAATTAAATTCAAAAAAAGTAAAAAAGTTGGTGTGTTTGAGTGGTTAATAACCAAAACGACTATAAAAAGAACGTATTTTGTAAAACTCAATCAAAAATAACCGCACCTTCTCAAAAAATAATGCCCGAAAATTCTTTCGGGCATTGTATTTCATCACTGAAATTATCGTCTTACACGGAATTTCTTCTGTGCTGCATCCACTTTCAACAAGTAGTTTCTTGCTTGTGACGATGGATGTGCTGTAGTTAAGATGCGATATACTTGTTCAGGATACATCTGATTGATCTTATAGATCGCCTCATCTTTATCCTCATCGAATACGCGTAATACTGCACCTGCACCACTGTTGTAGGCAGAAATCATTGCAAAACGTTTAGAGGTAGGGTTTGTAATACCATCTAAATATTGATTTTGCAGAATCCATAAGTAAGAGACACCCGCATCAATGTTATTTGCTGGATCATAAAGGTAACGTGCAGATGGTTGTCCACCTTTACCTTTCATCGCAAATACATCGCGACCTGCAGTGCTTGGTACCACTTGCATTAAGCCGATTGCATTCGCATAACTGATCGCATACGGGTTGAAGCTAGATTCTGTTTGCATAATACCTAAAATCAAGCTTTCATCAATGCCATAGCGTTCTGCGGCTTTACGGACTAATGGAATATATTTTTGTGCACGCACTTCAACGTGGTTTGCAATCATAGAGATCACCACAAATTGCACAGTGTTACCATTTTGTAAGCGGCGAGTTTGTAATTTATTTTGGATTAAATAAGTCGCAAAGTTACTTGCAATCACTTGGTTAGCAATTTGCTGACCATTGTTATCCACAACCTGACCTAATAAGAAAGGACGCGTACTAATCGGTACATCACCAGAAGCGAATAAGTCGATCCCTTTCGCATCGGAACCCATCAATAAAGTATGGACAATCGCATTGTGTAAGCGATTAAGATCTTGTTGGGTTTCAACAATAATTGTACCTTCATCAAAGCTTACGTGGCTACGAGTATAAAAAGAATCCGTGTATTTCACGTAGTCTTTACGACTCGCCACTAAAAGCTCATTTACCCCCCAAATACGATCGATATTATGGGAGAATTGACCAGTTAAAATATCTAAACCTTGCGTGTCTTTTGAAAACACTTCGTCATAATTAATGCCACGTCGATGGGTTGGCGAGTCGCTACAAGCATATAAAAGTGGAAGTAGCGCCAATAATAAATACTTTTTCATAATCTTTTGTTATTTAGATGGGGGAACGTAACCTTCAATATGCACATCTTTGCCTTCAAATAAGAAATTCACCATTTCTTCTTCTAATAATTTACGATGTTCGGCATTCATCATATTGAGTTTTTTCTCGTTCACTAACATGGTTTGCTTTTTGATCCATTCGCCCCATGCTTGTTTACTAATTGAATTAAAAATACGTTTACCTAATTCACCGGGATACAGTTGAAAATCCAATCCTTCCGCATCTTGTTTCAAATATTCGCAAAAAACAGTTCTAGCCATAATAATTCCTTACAAATTGCGTTAATAAATTTTTCACAGGCTGAGCTAACCCGATCTGTTCAGGTGACGTTGGATCATACCAATATTTGACCGCACTTAATAGACCAGATTGAGATTCTTTTCCTTTTTCTGACAATTTTTTCCAATCTGAACGATCGCTCTCTTCAAATTTTCGATCAACTTCAACATAAATAGGATGAATGTCTAAGTGAAAATGGCTAAACGTATGACGGAAAGTTACCCATTCTTGATACTCGGTAATCCCTTGCTCTTTCAGATAATTCAATAATGTTTGTTTATCGTCAAACTGAGGAAAACAATACAATCCGCCCCATAAGCCTTTGCTTTCACGCTGTTCCAACCAGACTTTTCCTTGATAAGATAAAATCAAAAAATAGCTCTGCTTTTCTGGCAACGATTTTTTGGGTTTCTTTCCTGGAAATTCTGTCCACTTTTCGAGTTTATTGGCTAAACAATCGTTACTCAGAGGACAAAGATCGCATTTAGGTTTTGTTCGAGTGCAAATAGCCGAACCGATATCCATCATCGCTTGATTAAATTCAGCCACTCTCGTTGTTGGTGTAACCTGTTCGCTCAACTGCCATAATTGATTTTCGACTTTCTTCTCGCCAGGCCAACCTTCTACAGCAAAATAA
>CAJMPC010000212.1:0-2320 GCA_905215245.1 uncultured bacterium
TGTAGTTGAACAGCCATTTTCGAAATTCAATACGCGAACATCGCCGCCGTTCGCCCACACTTCTTTACTGCCTGCAATCTCTTCTGGTTTGTAATCGCCGCCTTTCACCAATAAATCCGGTAAAATATCGCCGATTAAACGTTGTGGTGTATCTTCATCAAAAGAGACTACCCAATCCACTGAAGCTAAACCAGCCAATACTGCCATACGTGCATTCAGATTGTTAATTGGACGACTTTCACCTTTTAAGCGTTTGACTGAATCATCCGTATTCACGGCAACAATTAAACGATCGCCAAGTTTGCGAGCATTTTCTAAATAAGACACATGGCCAGGGTGAAGAATGTCAAAACAACCGTTTGTCATCACAATTTTTTCACCGCGCGCTTTAGCATGAGCTACCGCAGTTTTTAATTGGCTTTCTGACATAATACCGAAACCTGTTTCAGAACGACCATGGATTGCATTCTCTAATTCCACAGTAGAAACAGTTGATGTACCCAATTTACCAACCACAATACCTGCAGCCACATTGGCTAAGTAGCAAGATTCTTCAAAAGAACGACCGTCTGCAAGTGCGGTTGCTAATACACTGATTACCGTATCGCCCGCCCCCGTTACATCAAACACTTCTTTTGCAAGCGTTGGTAAATGAAATGGCTCTTGATTTGGGCGAAGTAATGTCATGCCTTTTTCAGAGCGCGTCACTAAAAGTGCGGTCAATTCAATGTCTGAAATTAATTTTAAACCTTTCTCAATGATCTCTTCTTCAGAATCACACTTACCTACCACCGCTTCAAACTCTGACATATTTGGTGTCAGTAAAGTCGCACCACGATAACGTTCAAAATCCGTACCTTTTGGATCAATCAACACCGGTACGTTCGCTTTGCGTGCAATTTGGATCATCTTTTGCACATCTTTTAACGTACCTTTACCGTAATCCGAAAGCACTAACGCACCAAAGTTTTTCACTTCCGCTTCTAATTTCGCAAGCAACTCATTACATTCCACGTTTTGGAAATCTTCTTCGAAATCCAAACGAAGCAACTGTTGATGGCGAGATAAAATACGCAATTTCGTAATAGTTGGGTGAGTATCCAATGCCACAAAATTACAATCAATTTTTTGATGCTGTAATAAATTCGTTAAGGCAGAACCTGTTTCATCCTGACCAATTAAGCCTAAAATTTGCACAGGTACATTAAGAGAAGCAATATTCATTGCCACGTTTGCTGCACCACCTGCTCGTTCTTCGTTATTTTGTACGCGAACCACAGGAACCGGTGCTTCCGGTGAAATACGATTAGTTGCACCAAACCAGTAACGGTCAAGCATGACATCGCCTAACACTAATACTTTCGCTTGATTAAAATTGGCAGAATATTGAGCCATTTTGGAATCTCTCTGTTGGAATAATAAAAATTTGGTGCAATTTTACCACAACTCAAATTTGCGATAAACTACATGCCGAACTAACCAGAAAAGAATTATGAAAAACGAAAAACTCCCTCAATTTCAACCGCACTTTCTTGCACCTAAATACTGGGGCTTTTGGCTTGGTGTGGCGATTTGGCGAAGCCTTTTGTTACTTCCCTATCCAATTCTACGTCATATCGGCAATGGCTTAGGCTGGCTTTTCTCAAAATTAAAAGTGGGAAAACGTCGTGCGGCCATTGCCCGTCGAAACCTTGAACTCTGCTTCCCAGAAATGCCTGAGCAAGAACGTGAAGCCATTTTGCAAGAGAACTTACGTGCTGTTGGAATGGCAATTATTGAAACCGGCATGGCATGGTTTTGGTCTGATGCTCGCATTAAAAAATGGTCAAAAATTGAAGGCTTAAATTATTTAAAAGAAAATGCTCAAGACGGCATTATCTTTGTGGGTGTTCATTTCCTCACTCTTGAGTTAGGCGCGCGTATTGTGGGCTTACATCATCCTGGAGTAGGCGTTTATCGACCAAATGACAATCCTGTATTGGATTGGTTACAAATTAAAGGTCGCTTACGTTCAAATAAAGATATGCTGAACCGAAAAGATCTACGTGGAATGTTCAAAGCTTTACGCAAAGGTGAAACCATTTGGTATGCCCCTGATCATGACTACGGCAGAAAAAATGCCGTATTCGTGCCTTTCTTTGCTGTACAAGAAGCGGCAACTACTACGGGGAGTTATTATCTACTTAAATCCGCACCAAATTGCAAAGTCGTACCATTTGCTCCATTACGCAATAGAGATGGCTCAGGCTATACGGTCAGTATTTCTCCACCAGTGGATTTTTCAGATCTTTCAGATGAAAAAGCGATCGCGGCAAGAATG
>CAJMPC010000213.1:0-2310 GCA_905215245.1 uncultured bacterium
ATAAATACCGCAATCCACAGAAGCGATTAAATCGTCAAATTTGCTTTGCCCCGCTAACATATAGGTATTCGTCATTCGTGGCATTGGCAAATGCGCATAAGATTCACGACGACCATTTCCCGTCGGTTTCACGCCCATTAATCGTGCATTGAGTTTATCTTGCATGTAGCCTTGCAAAATCCCGTCTTTGATTAAAACGTTACATTGACTTGGCACACCTTCATCATCAATGGTTAAAGAACCTCGGCGATTTTGTAATGTGCCATCATCCACAATTGTACATAATGGCGACGTCACTAACTCACCAATTTTTCCTGTAAATAAAGAGCTTTCTTTGCGGTTGAAATCCCCTTCTAAACCGTGTCCCACAGCTTCATGAAGCAAGACGCCTGGCCAACCAGCTCCTAATACCACCGGCATTAATCCTGCCGGTGCAGCGACCGCACTTAGATTCACAAGAGCTTGACGAACCGCTTCTTTTGCAAAATTAACGGCACGAATATCCCCATTTACCACTTCAAAGAACCAATCTAAGCCAAAGCGTCCACCTGAACCACAGCTACCCCGCTCACGTTTACCATCTTCTTCCACGAGAACCGAAATGGATAAACGCACAAGCGGACGAATATCTGCGGCAAGTGTGCCATCTGTTGCGACTACTAACACTTCTTCATAAATCGAACTTAATGCTGCAGAAACATGTGTAACACGAGGATCTTCAGATCGCGCTGTACGATCCACTAAGTGTAATAACTCGATCTTTTTCTCTTTACTTAAACTTTCTAACGGATTAATCGCCGTATAACGCTGAACCGCATTCACCGCATTAAATGCTTGAGGCGAAATTAAATTGCCTTCTTTAATTTGCGCAATGCCTTTTACAGCTTCAGCACATTGTTGTAATGACGCTAAGTTAATTTGATCGGAATACGCAAAGCCTGTTTTCTCTCCAGAAACAGCGCGCACACCAACACCGCGATCAATATGAAAGCCCCCTTCTTTAATAATACTATCTTCTAATACCCAGCTTTCATCTTGGCTTAATTGAAAATAAAGATCCGCATAATCAATATGACGATGCGACATCACATCAAAAATATTAAGCAATGATTGATGCGATAAATTGCTTGGTGCAAGTAAGGTATCTGAAACCTGTTTTAACATTTGTTCTCCGAAATTTATAAAAATTAATGCTGCCAAATCTTCCCTAGCCCTCTTTACTAAAGAGGGGAATAGTTTTTTGACTAATCTAAATTATCCAATCCAAATTGGTATAAGGCATTTTTCTTATAACCATAAAGTTCTGCCACAATCGCCGCAGCCTTTTTTAAAGGGAGTTCTTTGGCAATCAAAGTGAGCGCTTTAATTGCTTGTGGTGAAAATTCTTCGCTATCTTCTGATTTGGGTTTGCCTTCCACGATTAACACCATCTCACCTTTCGTGCGATTCGGATCTTCACTTAACCATTGACGAAGATCACTTAATTTATCCCCTGCAATAGTTTCCCACGTTTTCGTAATTTCACGTGCAAGCACAACATAACGCTCACCACCTAATACGTCTTGCATATCGGCAAGGGTATCTAAAATACGGTGGGTTGATTCATAGAAGATTAAAGTGCGGTCTTCTTCTGCGACGTTTTCTAACTTATCTTTACGCGCTTTAGTTTTCGCAGGTAAAAAACCTTCAAAGCAAAAACGGTCTGACGCAATGCCCGATGCACATAATGCAGTAATTGCTGCACAAGCGCCGGGTAATGGCACTACTTTAATGCCTGCCTCACGACATTGACGCACTAAATGAAAACCCGGATCGCTAATTAAGGGTGTCCCTGCATCGGAAATTAATGCGATATTGGTGCCTTGTTTTAACTTTTCTACCAATACGTGGGCTTTTTCTTGTTCATTGTGATCATGCAAGGCGAAAAAAGGCTTTTTGATACCATAATGACTGAGCAATAAACCACTGTGGCGCGTGTCTTCCGCAGCAATTAAATCCACTTGTGAAAAGGTCTCTAAAGCACGTTGTGTAATATCTTGTAAATTCCCGATTGGCGTGGCGACAATATATAAAATTCCGGTTAAATCATTCATTTTTGTTTGCTTTTACATTGTGAGATAAGTAAGATCGACCATTATTGATTTATTCATTATGGAGCGAATATGTCTATTCTATTACAAGGCGGTCGTTTTAAAAAACGTTTAATGCCGATTTTATTGTCTGTTGCGTTAGCAGGTTGTTCTAACTTATTTGGCAGCAGCTTTACCCAAACATTACAGCGTGATGCCAATGCGAGCTCTGAATTTTATA
>CAJMPC010000214.1:0-2298 GCA_905215245.1 uncultured bacterium
AACTCGTCTTTTTGTTTTATATGCTATGTGCTTGTTTATTGGGTTTTTAATACCGAAAATTTTGACCGCACTTTTATTTCGCAAAATAGTCAGTTTTTTGCTATAATTCCGCACAATTTTCATTACAAAATAGAGAAAAACTATGTCAGAAACACCGGTTACAGAAAATGCTTATGGTGCATCAAGTATTAAAGTCTTAAAAGGGCTTGATGCGGTTCGGAAACGTCCGGGCATGTATATTGGGGATACCGATGATGGAACAGGCCTACACCATATGGTGTTTGAGGTAGTGGATAACGCGATCGATGAAGCGCTTGCCGGCTATTGTTCCGATATTATCGTCACTATTCATGATGACAACTCTGTTTCCGTGCAAGATGACGGTCGTGGTATTCCGGTAGATATTCACCCAGAAGAAGGGGTTTCTGCGGCAGAAGTAATCATGACAGTGCTTCACGCGGGCGGTAAATTCGATGATAACTCTTATAAAGTATCAGGCGGTTTGCACGGCGTGGGTGTTTCGGTAGTAAATGCACTTTCTGATAAATTGCAATTAACCATTCGTCGCCAAGGTCATGTGTACGAGCAATTCTATCACTTGGGTGAGCCTCAAGGGCCTTTAACTATTATCGGTGAAACTCAAACGACGGGTACAACCGTGCGTTTCTGGCCAAGTCCAGAAATCTTTGCAATAACAACTTTCGATTACAAAATTTTAGCAAAACGCCTACGTGAGCTTTCATTCTTAAACTCTGGTGTATCGATTCGTTTAATCGATAAACGTGATGGTACAGAAGATCACTTCCATTATGAAGGTGGTATTCAAGCATTCGTTGAGTATTTAAATAAAAACAAAAATCCAATTCACCCAAAACCGTTCTACTTTTCAGCGGAAAAAGACGGAATTGGTGTGGAAGTCGCATTGCAATGGAATGATGGTGTAAACGAAAACGTTTATTGCTTTACCAATAACATTCCGCAACGTGATGGTGGTACTCACTTAGCCGGTTTCCGTGGTGCATTAACGCGTAGCTTAAATAACTATATGGAAAGCGAAGGGTTACTGAAAAAAGAGAAAGTGAGCACATCAGGTGACGACGCACGTGAAGGTTTGGTGGCAATTATTTCGGTGAAAGTGCCCGATCCTAAATTCTCTTCACAAACAAAAGACAAATTAGTGTCTTCTGAAGTGAAAAGTGCGGTTGAATCTGCCATGAATGAGCGTATGCAGGAGTATCTATTAGAAAATCCAGCGGATGCAAAAATCA
Source organism: uncultured bacterium (assembly GCA_905215245.1). Taxonomy (GTDB): domain Bacteria; phylum Pseudomonadota; class Gammaproteobacteria; order Enterobacterales; family Pasteurellaceae; genus Haemophilus_D. Next base: position 1,269 of record CAJMPC010000214.1, read on the forward strand.
TTGTAAATCAAATTATTACAGCCGCGCGCGCGCGTGAAGCGGCTCGTAAAGCCCGCGAAATGACCCGTCGTAAAGGCGCATTAGATATTGCAGGTCTTCCAGGTAAATTAGCGGACTGCCAAGAAAAAGATCCAGCACTTTCAGAACTTTACCTCGTGGAGGGAGATTCTGCGGGTGGTTCTGCAAAATCAGGTCGTGATCGTAAAACTCAAGCAATTCTGCCATTAAAAGGTAAAATTCTTAACGTTGAAAAAGCACGTTTTGACAAAATGCTTTCTTCTCAAGAAGTGGGCACATTAATTACGGCGCTTGGCTGTGGTATTGGTCGTGATGAATATAATCCAGATAAATTACGTTACCATCACATCATTATCATGACCGATGCGGACGTGGACGGTTCACACATTCGTACGTTATTGTTGACCTTCTTCTATCGTCAAATGCCAGAATTAATTGAGCGTGGTTACGTGTATATTGCTCAGCCACCACTTTATAAAGTGAAAAAAGGTAAACAAGAGCGTTACATCAAAGATAACGACGAAATGGTGCAATATGAATTAATGCTTGCGTTAGATGGTGCCGCGTTGCATGTCAGTGCTAACGCACCAGCAATGAATGATTTAGTGTTCGAGAAATTAGTGAGTGAATATAACAATGTTCAGAAATTAATTACTCGTTTAAGTCGTTACTATCCAGAGCCATTATTACAAGGTTTGGTTTACCAACCACAATTAACCGTTGAGTTAATGCGTAGTGAAAGTGCGGTCGAAAATTGGGCGAATGCTTTTGTTGCCTACTTAACTGAAAAAGAAACAGAAGCACATTTATATTCAGCAAGAACCCAATTTAACAGCGAACGCCAAGTATATGAAGCCGTCATTACCGTTCGTAAACACGGTATTGATACCGATTACTTCATCAACTTTGATTTTGTAACGGGCAATGAGTTTGCGAAGATTACCGCCTTCGGTCAGCAAGTGAATGGCTTGCTAGAAGAGGGCGCTTACGTCACTCGTGGTGAAAAAACGCA
>CAJMPC010000215.1:0-2294 GCA_905215245.1 uncultured bacterium
TGGCAAGTTGGTGTGTTAGCGGCGGCATTACTCACCCCTGTATTGCTTCCACATATTGGCTGGCGAGGTATGTTTGTTGTCGGTATCTTCCCGGCATTTGTTGCTTGGTATTTACGAGTTCGCTTACATGAACCTGAAATTTTTTCGCAAAAACAGACTGAACTTTCAACCCAAAAAACATCCAAACTGGAATCTTTCAAACTCTTAGTGAAAGACAAAGCAACCACAAAAGTGAGCCTAGGTGTAGTAGTGTTAACTTCCGTACAAAACTTCGGTTACTACGGTATTATGATTTGGATGCCGAACTTCTTATCTAAACAACTTGGCTTTAGTTTAACGAAATCAGGTTTATGGACGGCAGTTACCGTATGCGGCATGATGGCGGGGATTTGGATTTTTGGTCGTCTAGCCGATAGAATCGGACGTAAACCAAGTTTCTTACTATTCCAACTTGGTGCCGTGATCAGCATCATCACTTACTCTCAATTAACTGATCCAACTGCGATGTTGGTGGCTGGCGCATTCTTAGGAATGTTCGTAAACGGCATGATGGGCGGTTATGGCGCATTAATGGCAGAAGCTTATCCGACAGAAGCGCGTGCAACGGCACAAAATGTGTTGTTTAACTTAGGTCGTGCTGTTGGTGGCTTTGGACCGGTTGTTGTTGGGGCGATTGTATCCGCGTACTCATTCAGTATTGCGATTGCTTTCTTGGCGGTGATTTATGTTATCGACATGGTGGCGACAGTCTTCTTAGTGCCCGAATTAAAAGGCAAAGAATTGAGCTAAGTGCGGTTAAAAAAATTCAAGTTTTTGAAAACATCGGTGTCAAAGCCGATGTTTTTTATTTGTGAAAAATCAGCCAATTTCAACCGCACTTTGTGCTAAACTATGGTCACTTTTTCCAATTTTGAAGAATTATCGTGTACGCTAAACGTTCAGTTTCTACTCGTATTGCTAAATATTTATTTGTGGTCATTATCTTCATGGGCATTATTAGCTCGTTGAGTTTGATCGTGATGGCCAGTAATAAGTCGGATGCGGAAGCCATTAATATTTCCGGTTCTTTGCGTATGCAAAGTTATCGACTATTAACGGAAATGGAACGTTCACCAGATACGGTAGAACAGAACTTAGTGCGTTACCAACGCAGCCTCAATGCTGAGGCCTTGCTTTCTGTGCAGAATCAGCTTTTTGCGCCTTCTGGGATGAAAGCGTCTTATCAAAAAATCCTTCAACGATGGTCAGTGATGTCAGATTTCGCTCGTGCGCATCAAATCGAAAAATATCATGCAGAACTGAAAAGTTATGTACAAGATGTCGATGATTTCGTGTTGGAATTACAACGCTTTGCTGAACTAAAATGGATTATTGCGGTTTCGGTATTGTGTGTTTCTATGCTATTGATTCTTGCGATGGTGTCTTATGTGATTTGGTATATGAAGCGCGAAGTAGTGAAACCGTTAGAGCTTATGACCAAAGCCAGTATGCAAGTACAAATGGGGCAGTTTAACCATATCCAGCTTGATACAGAAAGCAATAATGAACTGGGTATTTTAGCGAAAGTGTTTACCCAAATGTCCTCTGAGTTAGGGCGGCTTTATTCTCGTTTAGAAGATGCGGTAAATGAGCAAACGCAAAAGTTGCGTCAAACCAACCGCTCTTTAACAACACTTTATCAAAGCTCTCAGTTACTTACGCCAACAAAGATTAATGATAAAATCTTAAGCCAAGTGCTCAATCATATTCGTGTTAGTGAACATTTGCGCTATATCGAATTAGAGATTTTAGGGGCGGAGCATTGGGAAATTTCTTTTGGACAAAAAGATCCAAAACAAACGATTCAAGTCGAAGAGCTCTCCATTGAAAATGAAAATTTAGCGGTGCTTTCGTGGCAAGCGGGGTTGCCTTGCCCTGATCCGCGAATGATGAAAAACTTAGGGCAAATGGTGGCAAAAGCGTTGTATTCACACAAAACGCAACGCCAGCAAGAGCAACTCTTATTGATGGAAGAGCGGTCAATTATTGCACGGGAATTACATGACTCGTTGGCGCAAGTGCTGTCTTTCTTACAAATTCAATTAACACTGTTAAAACATAATTTGAAGAAAGAAGACGAGGAATCAAAAGAAAAAAGTATTGCCATCATTGGTGAATTTGAACAAGCTTTATCAGATGGTTATTCTCAATTACGAGAATTATTGGCGACCTTCCGTTTAACGGTGCAAGAAGCCAACTTACAGGTTGCCTTGGAACAAGTTATCGAAAGTTTGCGTTCACAAACGAAGATGCAA
>CAJMPC010000216.1:0-2292 GCA_905215245.1 uncultured bacterium
TAAAGTGCGGTCAATTTTTCCGTTAATTTTGAAAATTCAGATTTAAAATCATCGATAGAATAGGCTTCATCGACATTGAGTTTTTGCGGTGCGCGCTCAACGCCTAATCGGCGACCATTCCAGGTTTCAAGCAAAGGATCTCGCGGACGAAGAAATACCACTGCCTTTTCAGCCTCTTCCGTTTTAATCAATAACAACGCTGCATTTGGCTCATTAAATCCCGTTAAATACCAAAAGTAACTGTCTTGACGGAAAGGAAAATCGCAGTCGTTATTACGACGTTTTTCAATTTCGGAAAATAGCAATAAAGCAGAATTTGGCTGCATTTGTGCGAATACTTTTTGACGACGTTCTGTAAATTCTTCTTGCGGTAATGCCGCCATGTATGCGAGATCCATGTTTCGCTCCTTTTAATGTAATATCGGTTTTATTTCTTGTGCATCATCGTTGAAATGGGTGTAAAACAGCATGGCAATGGTGCGAACATATTCAATAATTTCTTCTAGGGCTTCAGCAAGCTCTTCTTCATCATCATCTTCTTCATAACCAAGCTGACAAATATCTTGTAAATCATCTACCGCTTCGCCAATTTCGCCTTTTTCCTTATCCAATTCTGTCTGAACAAGACCTAAACCCAGTAAAAATTGGTTTGCCCAGTCTGATAGGCTGTCTGCGCGAGCAAACACGCTCTCATCTTCTGTTAAGCCCAATTCAAAATCAAACCCTTCTACATCTCCTAAGGTTTTACCAATCTGTTCATAGATTTCGGTAATTGGCTGAATTAATGCGGTTGGATAAGCGTGGTTATCGTTACTGAATTGATATAAAAGCGGTAACCAGCTTTGATCTTTCAGTCCACCACAAATTAAGCCGCTCAAAAAACCATGTAATTCAGTTGCATTAATACCAATACCGGCAGATTTGAGTTGTTGATTAAGTTCAGTTTGGGAAATTGTCATTGTTATACCTATAAAATCATCGAAAACCATTAAAGTGTAGCACCACACAAATAAAAATGCGATCGCATTTCTATAAAGAAAAACGATCGCACTTTCTTTCGCAAAGGGGAATTACATCATTCCGCCCATGCCTCCCATACCGCCCATGCCGGCAGCGCCTAAATCGGCTTTATCATCTTTTGGAAGATCGGTCACCATACATTCTGTAGTGATCATTAAGCCAGCTACAGAAGCCGCGAATTGTAACGCAGAACGAGTGACTTTAGTTGGATCTAGAATACCCATTTCGATCATATCGCCGTACTGTTCGGTACCTGCGTTATAACCAAAGTTTCCTTCACCATTTTTAACCGCACTTGCTACAACAGATGCTTCTTCACCTGCGTTAGTGACGATTTGACGAAGTGGCGCTTCCATTGCACGTAATGCAAGTTTGATACCTACATCTTGTTCTTCGTTATCACCTTTTAAGGTTGCCGCGACTTTGGTTGCAGCACGAACTAATGCAACACCACCACCAGCAACGATACCTTCTTCAACTGCTGCACGAGTTGCGTGTAATGCATCATCCACACGATCTTTTTTCTCTTTCATTTCAACTTCTGTTGCTGCACCAACTTTGATTACAGCCACACCGCCGGCAAGTTTAGCTACGCGTTCTTGAAGTTTTTCTTTGTCATAATCAGAAGTAGATTCTTCGATTTGTTGACGAATTTGCGCTACGCGACCTTTTATTTGCGCTTCATCACCCACACCATCGATAATCGTGGTATTGTCTTTGTTGATGACTACACGTTTTGCTTGACCTAAATCTTCTAATGTCGCTTTTTCAAGTTCCATACCGATTTCTTCAGAAATCACAGTACCTGCTGTTAAGATCGCAATATCTTGTAACATTGCTTTACGACGATCACCAAAACCAGGTGCTTTTACTGCAGCTACTTTTACGATACCACGCACAGTGTTCACCACTAAAGTTGCAAGTGCTTCACCTTCGATATCTTCAGCGATAATTAATAATGGTTTGCCCGCTTTCGCGACACCTTCTAATACTGGAAGTAATTCGCGAATGTTTGATACTTTTTTATCCACTAAAAGAATGTATGGGTTGTCTAATTCAACCGTTGCCGTTTCTGGTTTGTTGATGAAATAAGGTGATAAGTAACCACGATCGAATTGCATCCCTTCCACAACCGCTAATTCATCGTCAAGACCTGTACCATCTTCTACAGTAATCACGCCTTCTTTACCCACTTTTTCCATTGCTTGAGCAATTAATTGACCCACAATGCTGTCAGAGTTAGCAGAAATTGTACCAACTTGCTCAATCTCT
>CAJMPC010000217.1:0-2292 GCA_905215245.1 uncultured bacterium
AAAAATTTATCAATTGGTATAAAGGCTTGGACTATAAAAATATCATTGTATTATTGGATGAAAATGGGGAAATTATTAAACGTGCTAATGTGTTAGGCTATCCATTTAATTTGCTATTAGATAAGGATTTAAATCTTATCAAAGCACAGCCAGGTCATTTGAATTCAGATCAAATTAAACAATTTGTGAAGGAATAAAAAAGTGCGGTCATTTTTGAACCGCACTTTTTATATAGGCTTGATTATGCAAATGCTTGTAATTCAGGGTTGATTGGAGTTTCAGCAATGTTGTTCACATAATTACATAATGTGGCGAGGCTAACACCTAAAATCACATCAATAGCATTTTCTTGGGTATAACCTGCATCAAAGAACGCGTTAAGTTGTGCTTCGGTTAATTTTGCTTTTTGCAAAATAACGGCAAGGGTGAAACGCGCTAAAGTATCTAATTTTTTATCACTTTCAATACGAGCTGTCGCACGAATTTGGTTTACAAGCTCTTCTTCAAGTTTTAACACTTTTAAAGCGATTTTCGTGTGGCCTGCTACACAGAAACCACAGCCATTGACTACTGCAGCAGTAATTTGCACCACTTCGCGTTCTGTTGCGGTTAGGCTGTTACGACCATTAATACCACCGACAGTGCGATAAGTTTCAAGTGCAGTAGGGGCATTCGCAAGAACACCAATTAAATTTGGAATAAAGCCATTGGCATTTTGTACGGCTTTTAAGGCTTCTTGTGCCGCTTCAGGGGCTGATTCAATGGTGTGAATTTTAAATTGAGACATAAACTACTCCTAAGGGATAAATCATAAATTTCCACTTGATAATACCTTTCTCACTTAAGTAAGAAAAAGAAGAAAAGCTTATTTCATATAGCCAAAAGTTATGATTATTCTTGGGTAAACCAATCTTCTGTTTTTGTATTTACGTCAAATACTTGTCCTAACAATGGTGTAAGTGTATTCACGCCCAGTGTTCTTGCCATTGGTACGCTTTTAAGTACAGGCTCATTCCACGTATGCAAGGCAAGGGGATAAGCGCCCCAGTGAATGGGCATAAATCTTGTTGGTTGTAGTTTTGCCGCAAGTTGTGCGGTTTGCTCAGGGAAAAGATGGTTATTGGGCCATCTTTCGTCATATTGTCCGTTCTCGATAAACGCAATATCAATTTTGCCAACACGGCTGGCAATTTCATCAAAATGTTTGCCTTGGGCGGAATCACCATGGAAGTAAAAACGTTCTTCATTTTGACCGCGCTTATGCTCTATTAAAAAACCAGACCATAATGCTTTGTTATGATCAAACAAGCCACGGCTAGAATCATGTCTTGCAGGTAATGCAGTATATTTTACGCCATTTCGTTCAGTGCTTTGCCACCAGTCTAATTCAGTAATTCTAGCTGCATCTATTCCCCATTTTTGTAATATCACGCCCATTCCTAAAGAAACCACAAAATGACTTTGCATTTTCATTAATTTTTCGATGCTTTCTTGTTCTAAGTGATCGTAATGACTATGTGAAAGCAGCACGACATCTATAGGCGGTAATTCTTCAATTTCTGCCACAGGTGGTTGAAAACGGTGCATCATTATTGGCACTGGAGACGCACTATTTCCAAAAAGCGGATCGGTAATGATGGTTTGATTGCCAATACGCATAAGTAGCGTCGAATGTCCAAACCACATAAAGCGACTCTGTTCAGCTGGCGCTAATAACTCGGTCCAATTTGGTTTGACCGTTGGCAATGGTTTTTGGGGGTGAAAATCTTTTTCATGAAATGTCATTTCCCAAAGTGCACTTGCAACATTTATTGGTGCGCGTTGAGGTTCTGCATTATAGAAAGTTTGTGTATCAGGATCATAATGATCACTCTTCGGATATACCGGATAAGTTGGCAGATAAAACCAATAGGTGACAAATGTGGCAATTCCCGCAAGAGTAATGAGTTTCTTTGTATGTCTCATATTTAAAGGATATTTTACAAATATAAATTTGGCAGCATTATACCTTTAAATGTGTTTTTACTACAGTGAGTAATCTCTCCAACTCTTTTTTGCCTTTTTCAGAAAGGACTTTGTTGTCACGCAACATTTGGGTAGCTCGAGCTTCAATAAAGCGAAGGTAATCGCTGTTTTGGGTTGCTTGGAATTGCTTTTCGGCTAACTGCATTTCGGTGAAGTCTTTATTGGTTTGGGCAATTAGCATTTTTTGACCGATTAACACAATCAGTGCGGCAATTAAAGCGACGACAGCACCATAGCCATTAGTAGGATAATAAAGAATGCCCGCCA
>CAJMPC010000218.1:0-2271 GCA_905215245.1 uncultured bacterium
ATGGTGAAGAAGCCAGCTTTATCGTCATGGTGGACGGTAAAAACGTCGAGCCTATGGCAACCAGTCAAGATCATAAACGCGTGGGCGAAAATGATACAGGTTTAAATACTGGTGGCATGGGGGCGTATTCGCCTGCACTAGTGGTGACACCTGAAATTCATGAGCGTATTATGCGTGAAGTGATTTATCCAACGGTTAATGGTATGGCGGCAGAAGGCAATGTTTACACTGGTTTCTTGTATGCCGGATTGATGATTATGCCGAATGGTCAGCCGAAAGTAATTGAATTTAACTGCCGTTTTGGCGATCCAGAAACACAGCCAATTATGCTACGCCTTGAATCAGATCTCGTTGAGCTTTGCCTTAAAGCTTGCGAGGGAAAATTGGATGAAGTGAAATCCCAATGGAATCCAAAAGCGTCCTTAGGTATTGTGTTAGCCGCGGAAGGCTATCCAGGCGATTATCGTAAAGGCGATGTGATTAGCGGTTTACCACAAAGTGCGGTCGAAAATGAGAAAGTTTTCTTGGCTGGTGTTACAGAACAGGAAGGCAAATTAGTCACGAATGGCGGTCGCGTACTTTGTGCTACTGCGTTAGGCGAAAGCGTATTTGAAGCACAACAAAAAGCCTTAAAACTCGCTGAGCAAATTCAATGGTCTGGACGTTTTTATCGTCGAGATATTGGTTATCGTGCTGTTGAACGTGAGCAGCAAAAATAACGACATTAAATGTTAAGGTATCGCATGGATTATAAAAAGAAAGAATTATGTCGTATTCGCACAATAAGTTTTTTTCTAACATTACATAAAGATAAATCGCAATGGGAAAGCGCACTTTATTCGGTGAAACGTGATGTTGATTTGTTATTGCCTGCTGTGCAGAAAGCTGGTTATACCTTGCAGTCGATTCGAGTCATTACCAATCCTTTTGGTGAATATTTGGATTTAACCAATTTGCAGACGGTAAAAGCAGATTTACAGTATTTAACGGAGTTATTGAATAAATTTAATGAAAGTGGAATTCGTATTCGATTTGCTATTGGTGCAGCTAGAAATACAGAGGAAATTGCTTTATTGCCTGAGTTAATTGCGGCTTATGGAGACTTGTGTAATGCTTGTGTCAACGTGCCATTAGACGAAAATGGTGTGTTAGATAATGAACTCATTGAGCAATCTGTTTATGCCGTACAAAAAATTGCAAACATCACACCACGTGGTGAAGGTAATTTTAACTTTACTGTCAATTTTAACTGCAATCCATTTATTCCTTATTTCCCTGCCGGTTATCATCTAAGTCATTTGCCAAACAGTTTTGTCATTGGTTTAGAAACACCAGATTTATTAGTCGAAGTATTAAAATCTGTACCAAAATCTCCTCATAATCAATTTTATGCAGATTGCTATCAAGCTATGTCGCAGGCTCTGCAATATCATGTAGATGAAATACTAGATATGTTAAGTGCGGTCAAATTGTCGGGTGTATTTGAATTTGCAGGCATTGATAGTTCGGCGGCACCATCTAAAAATTGTGCATCCATGACAAAAGTTTATGAATTAATGGGATTGCCATATTTTGGTGCGGCTGGTTCAGTAGAAGTTTCTGCTTTACTGACAAAAGTTTTTAAATCAATCCAACACGTGCCATTGGTTGGGTTTTCTGGATTGATGTTGGCGGTGACAGAAGATTTAGGTTTAGCTGAAGGGACACAAAAACACTATTTTGATATCCGTGCTTTGCTTACTTATAGTGCAGTATGTGGTATCGGTTTAGACACAGTCCCAGTGGCGGGAGATGTCAAGGCAGAAAGCATTGCCGCTATTATGCGCGATACTGGAACAATGGCATTTCGCTTAAATAAACCACTAACTGTGCGTTTATTTCCAATTCTGAATAAGGTTGCAGGTGAAATATCAGAATTTGAGAGTGATGATTTATGTAACTGCCGCCTTTTACATATTCCGGATTGAACTACAATTTCTCTACTTTGTTGTGATGAATGTTATCTCTACGGTCAATAAGAGGAGTATCTTATGAGAAAATTAGTATTAGGTAGTCTTGTTGCTGCATTATTAACGGGTTGCTCGGGGGCTTCAAATGTCTCACAAAACTCAACATTAGATGGCGAGTGGATTTGTCATACTATCCCGACACAAGATAAACAAACTTACGATCGCTTAGATCACTTTGTCTTAAAGCCAGATGGAACAGGCGCCTTGCGAGGCATTTCTTACATTGAATTGGATAAAGAGACGACTCTTCGTTATTTAACAA
>CAJMPC010000219.1:0-2265 GCA_905215245.1 uncultured bacterium
CCGTTTCTGACACGACAAGAATACCAGCTTTAGATTCAGCTAATAAAGGGCGAAATTTTGCATTAGAAATGAAGGTAAGTTGGTTAGGTTCTGCTTTTGACAATGCGGCAATATTATTAACGACAACGTCGGCGTTACCGCGAAGGGTACCGCCGACTTTTGCTGCTAATTCCTGTAAAGAATAGGATTTTTGCATTATGAGAACCTATTATTTTTTCTCTTCAGTTTTTGCTGGAGCTGCTTTTTCAGTTGCTGGAATAGATTTTAATACCTCTTCAGTAATATCTTTACCATCTACCGCAAATACTACAGAGTTAGCATCTAAAACATAAGTATAACCTTTTGCTTTTGCTAAGTTATTAGTCGCAACTTGAATGCTTTCTAATAATTTACCACGCTCTTCAGTTTGACGTTTTTCGTTTAACTCTTGGAACTCTGCTACTTTTTTATCTTGCTCTTCCATTAATTTATTTAATGCAGCTTCTTCATCTGAACCAAATTTAGTAATTTCTTCTTGGCGCTTTTGAATTTCAGCTTGACGTAAACGAGGTGCATCTTTTTGTAAAGCTGCAACTTTTGCTTCTACTTTTTTACGAGATGCTACGATTTTGTCATCAATTTCTTTCTTACTTGCAGCAAGTTTGTCCGCCATTGGTTTGAATTCTGCATCTAACTTATCTGCTACAGCTTGACGATCTGGGTGGTTTTGGAATAAGTAACCCGCGTTGATGAATGCGATATTTTCATCTGCAGCAGCAAAACCTGATGCAAGTGCAAGACCTAAAGAAAGTGCGGTAACTTTTACTACGTTTTTCATGTTTGAATTTCCTTAAATTAGTTTAGTAAATATTCCTGTGCCAGCTAACTCACTGACACAGAACGAAGATTTTGACTTAAATAGAACGTAAAAGTTCAATTTATTAGAAAGAACCACCAATACTGAATTGGAATTGTTCTACATCATCATTTTCATATTTTTTGATTGGTTTCGCATAAGAGAATACCAATGGTCCAATTGGTGATTGCCATTGGAAAGCAACACCAGTTGAAGCACGGACTCGACCTGCTTTACTGTAATCAGGTAATGTTGCATAAATCGGAGATGATTTTAAGCCTTCTTTATCTGATTTCCATTTTGTATTCCAAACGCTCGCTGCATCAACGAAAAGTGAGGTTCTTACGCTATTTTGGCTTTTATCTCCCACAAATGGGGTTGGAACAATAAGTTCGACACTTGCTGTAGCCATCGCGTTACCACCAACGACATCAGTACTTTGATACCATTGGCCATATTTGTCTTGATAAATCGCATTAGGGCCTACCGCACCGTAAGCAAAGCCACGTAATGAACCGATACCACCAGCCGTATAAAGTTGATAGAACGGTACACGTTTACCACCTAAGCCATTTGCATAAGAAGCGGTTGCTTTTCCAGATAATACCCAACGATGATCACGGTCTAATGGGTAGAAACCTTGAAGCTCAGCGCTTAATTTATAATATTTATTATCAGATCCTGGAATGGTGACACGACCACCTAAACTTGCTTTTACCCCTTTAGTTGGGAAATAGCCACGGTTTAGACTGTTGTAGTTCCAACCAAATGAGAAATCAAAATCATTAGTTTTGATTGAGTTTCCAGTTAAATTCATTGACTTCATATATAAATCACGGTTGTATTCATACGCAAAGTTACTGATTTTATTATAAGTATAACCTAATCCCACATAATATGAGTTGTTCTCATTAACAGGGAATCCTAATGTGACATTACCACCGTAAGTTGTACGTTTATAGGTTGATAAAGTATCACTTTTCGAGTTATCGTAAGTTTCATAGAATACGTTTCCACCTAAACTTACCCCATCTTTAGTAAAGTATGGTTCTGTATAACCCAAGTTTACACTTGTACCGTAGTCATTACGTGTACCTGCTAAACTTACCGCTGCACCTGTTCCCAAGAAGTTGTCTTGTTTCACGCTTGCTTGATAGCTGATACCACTCTCTGTACCATAACCGATACCAAAGTTAATACTACCGGTATTACGTTCTCTTACTTTATATACAACATCGACTTCATCATTAGAACCTTGAATTGGTTCAACACGATTCTCTACACTCTCAAAGAAACCCGTTCTATCTAAACGTACTTTACCTAACTCAACTAATTGTGAGTTATACCAAGTCCCTTCTTGCTGACGCATTTCTTGACGTAATGTACTATCAGCAGAAACCGTATTACCTTCAAAGCGAACTTGACGTACA
>CAJMPC010000220.1:0-2239 GCA_905215245.1 uncultured bacterium
CGAAATCATCCGCTCTAACAATTAATGCTACTAAGCCATAAACAAAAATAGTAATCCCGATACCCACTACCGAAAGGGAAATAATGCGAGTCAGCAAGCTCGCTTCGGTTAATTCGCCCAATGCAATAATGATAATTTCAGCGGAAAGAATAAAATCGGTACGAATTGCCCCTTTAATTTTGGCGGCTTCATTAAAGATTGCTTTTTCTTCGTGCTCTTCATGAGCAATAAATTTATGTAGAATTTTCTCTACACCTTCAAAACACAAATATGCCCCACCTATCATCAAAAGTGGCACGATCAACCAAGGTAAAAACGCAGAAAGCAGTAAAGCTATTGGAATTAAAATGACTTTATTGACTAACGATCCTTTGGTGACTGCCCAAACAATGGGTAATTCACGATCGGAAGATGCCCCTGTTACCTGATTAGCATTTAAGGCTAAGTCATCGCGTACCACGCCAACAGTTTTCTTGGCTGCTATTTTGGTCATCAAAGCGACATCATCAAGAATCGATGCAATGTCATCAATAAGGGTAAAAAGAGAGCTAAACGCCATATTCTTTCCTTTATAAAGTAAGTTAAAATTTAGAGAAATGAGTTTTAGACTGGTCGAATGCTTTCGACATCCAACTTCGCATCAAACTCTTTTTGTAATAAAAGCAGCTTTTTATCTTGCTGTAAATCCGTACGTGCCTGTTCACGCAAGTCTTGATAAACCTTTTTACGGTAATCCATCGGTGTTAAAACATCGGAATCTTCAACAAAAATCGACAATTTGACTGGTTTTTCATATAAACGTTCAAGATGTTCCACTAAATTTTTAATATTTCGATCTTGTTTTAAATGCGCTTTTTCAGAATGAAGCCCGAGTTGAATTTCATCTTCTGTTTGCGACTTAATAAAGCAATTTAATGCCAACTCTTTTGAGAAACCAGTCACGCCAGAGCGTTCAACGATATCCGTCCAAGGATCTTGTTTTTGCGTAATTTGAATAATTTTCTCACGCAATTCTGGTGTCACATCTTTCAACATTGCCTGTTTAATATCAGAAGGGCGCACACCACTATCTACTTTGGCTAAATCCGGATTACTCCACTCCCAACGATAGGTTTCCGCATCCAGAATTTCCTGCTCTTCCGCATCCATTTCAGCATTGTCATCAATGGTATTTTCAACCGTTTCAACACTTTGCTTTAACGCTTCTGCTTGTTGAGTAATTGGATTTGACACTGCTGCTTTCGTTTGCGTCGCTTTCGGTGGTGTCATCTCTCGCACAGGAAGTGCGGTCATTTTTGGTGAATTTTTTTGCTCATCTAACGCTTGGAGATGATGCAAGGTTTCTTCCACTGCGGCTTGCTGTTCATCATGATGATGTTGGCGCTCTGATTGCTCAATTTGCGTTAATTGATTCAATGCCTCTAGCGCAGCAAGGCTGGCTAAATTCAATGAAGATGTGGTTTGAGTGGAAACAGGTTGAGAAGACGAGGAATGCACAACTGCCGATTGAACCATCGGCTTTTGCGCTTGTGCAGAATAATTCGCTTTGATGTTTTGCGACAGCACCGGCATATCCACATAACCAGAAACAGGTTGATTTTCAACCGCACTTTTCTGTGTATTTGGTTCAAGGGATAGCCCGCCTTGTTTAGGCGTTTGTGCTGCCGTAAGGAACTTTGGGTGGAATGCCAATGCCCTCAATAATGTCATTTCTGCGCCAATTCGACGATTTGGTGCGGAGGCCAATTCTTTTCGACCCGATACAATTACTTGATAGAAGAATTGTACGTCTTCCGGCGAAATATGTTGAGCTAGAAAACCGAGATGATCGTTTTCGTCCGTAGCATTTTTAGCGAGCAACTGCATTAACGCAATTTGATGTAATTTCTCTGCTGTTTCTGCCAATAACTCATCCCAATCGCCCGCTTTTTCAGCCACCGTTTGGATGGTTTTCATTAAACGCTCACCGTTACCTTGATGTAAGGCGTAAATGATTTCAATCGGCTGATCTTCATCTAACAGCCCAAGCATGGTATTCACCACATCGGTGGACACTTTACCGTTGCCCATGGCAATCGCTTGATCCGTTAAACTTAAGCTATCGCGAATACTCCCCTGCGCCGCTTTGGCTAATTTATCTAGTGCTGGCGTATCAAAAGGAATATTTTCGGCAGTAAGCACGCGATTAAGATGCGCTGAAATTTGCGGTTCATCTAATGCTTTAAGATGAAATTGCATA
>CAJMPC010000221.1:0-2198 GCA_905215245.1 uncultured bacterium
AAATTGCGATTACAATTAGAGTCAGCAGGATATCGCTCTGTAGAACAAGTGCTAGAACATGGCGAATATGCTGTGCGCGGATCACTTTTAGATCTTTTCCCAATGGGAAGTGCGGTTCCATTTCGCTTAGATTTTTTTGATGATGAAATTGATTCGATTCGTACTTTTGATGTCGATACGCAGCGAACGTTAGATGAAATTCAATCTATTAATTTATTACCTGCACACGAATTTCCAACTGATGAGAAAGGCATTGAATTTTTCCGTACAAAATTTAGAGAAACTTTTGGAGAAATTCGTCGTGATCCAGAACATATTTATCAGCAAATCAGTAAAGGCACACTAATCTCAGGGATTGAATATTGGCAGCCGTTATTCTTTGATGAAATGGCAACGTTGTTTGATTACTTGCCAGAAAAAACGTTGTTTGTGGATATGGAAACAAATCAAGCACAAGGAGAACGTTTTTATCTTGATGCAAAACAGCGTTATGAGCATCGAAAAGTCGATCCAATGCGCCCTCTTTTGCCGCCAGAACGTTTGTGGTTAAGTATTGATGCGGTAAATCATGCATTAAAAAATTATCCTAAAATTAATTTTAAAGCAGAAAAAGTGCGGTCATCTGTTCGTCAGAAAAATTTAGCGGTGTCCGCATTACCTGTCTTGACCATTCAATCACAGCAAAAAGAACCGTTATCCCAACTTCGTCAGTTTATTGAGCATTTTAAAGGAAATGTTTTATTTTCAGTGGAAACTGAAGGACGACGTGAAACTTTACTGGATTTACTTTCACCATTAAAAATTAAACCAAAACAAATTAAAACCTTATCTGAAGCCAATCAAGACAAGTTTAATTTGTGGATCAGTCGTCTTGAGCAAGGTTTTATTCTTGATGAGGCCAAATTAGCTGTCATTACTGAACATGAAATTTTAGGCGAGCGAGTGCAGCAACGTCAGCGTGATAAACGTAAGGCGGTCAATCCAGATACCCTAGTGCGCAATCTGGCTGAATTAAAAATTGGGCAGCCTGTGGTGCATTTAGATCATGGTGTTGGGCGTTATGGCGGCTTAGTGACACTCGATACTGGGGGCTTAAAAGCAGAATATTTGCTGATCAATTATGCAAATGAGTCCAAACTTTATGTGCCTGTTGGTTCTCTTCATTTAATTAGTCGCTATGTCGGTGGCTCAGATGAAACCGCACCATTGCATAAATTAGGTAATGAATCGTGGGCGAAAACGCGTCAAAAAGCCGCAGAAAAAATTCGTGATGTGGCCGCTGAATTGCTTGATGTGTATGCTCAACGAGAAGTGAAAAAAGGCTTTGAGTTTAAATATGATCGTGAGGAGTTCCAGCAGTTTGCTGCAACCTTCCCGTTTGAAGAAACACACGATCAAGCCATGGCGATTAATGCCGTCATTTCGGATATGTGCCAACCCAAGGCGATGGATCGTTTGGTTTGTGGTGATGTGGGCTTTGGGAAAACTGAAGTGGCGATGCGCGCCGCATTTTTGGCGGTCATGAACCATAAACAAGTGGCTGTATTGGTTCCAACAACCTTGTTAGCTCAACAGCATTACGAGAATTTTAAAGATCGTTTTGCTAATTTGCCGGTTAATGTGGAAGTGCTTTCTCGCTTTAAAACAGCCAAAGAGCAAAAACAAATCTTAGAAAATTTAGCCGAAGGAAAAGTTGATATTCTGATTGGAACCCATAAATTGATTCAATCCGATGTGAAGTTTTCTGATCTTGGCTTACTCATCATTGATGAAGAACATCGCTTTGGTGTGGGACAAAAAGAGAAAATTAAACAACTTCGAGCGAATATTGATATTTTAACGCTTACCGCAACGCCAATTCCTCGCACTTTGAATATGGCGATGAATGGTATTCGCGATCTTTCTATTATTGCGACACCACCAGCTCGCCGAGTGAGTATCAAAACGTTTGTTCGCCAGAAAGATGATTTAATTATTCGTGAAGCGATTCTGCGTGAGATTTTGCGTGGTGGGCAAGTTTATTATTTGCATAATGATGTGGCGAGTATTGAAAATACAGCAGAAAAACTGACCGCACTTGTCCCTGAGGCTCGTGTCGTGATTGGCCATGGTCAAATGCGAGAGCGTGAACTTGAACGCGTGATGAGTGATTTTTATCATCAACGTTATAACGTATTAGTTTGTTCCACCATTATTGA
>CAJMPC010000222.1:0-2184 GCA_905215245.1 uncultured bacterium
AAATAGTACGCCCCCCGCCCATGTATTATCGATCATAATAACGATTTCAGGGCTTACAGCTCTAACCGCTTTAACAATCGCGGGGATATCAGGCACTTCCATCGTTAAAGAGCTTGGCGACTCTAAAAATAAGACTTTTGTATTTGGCTGCACAAGTTTGGCAACATTTGCGCCTATCATTGGATCATAATAGGTCGTATCAATATGCATTTTTTTCAAAATCACATTGCAAAAATCTTGTGTCGGCTCATACGCCGCACCTGTCATTAAGACATGATCGCCTGTTTCCACAAAGGATAAAATAGCATTTGTTACCGCTGCAGCACCACAAGGATAAAGATAACAACCAGCTCCGCCTTCCATTTCACACATTAAATCTTGAAGTGCAAAGTGTGTTAACGTGCCACGACGTCCATAGAAAAGCTCTCCCTTATAACGATTTTTTGTGCAATGTTTTTTATCCGCAATGGTCTCAAATACTAAAGAAGATGCACGTTGAACCACGGGGTTAACGGAGCCTTGACTAAAACGTTTTTTACGCCCTGCATGAACCAATGCGGTCGATAAGGTATGATGTTCTGACATATATTCCACCTGTAACTTAGACAATATTAATTAATTCAATAGATAAAAACAGCTGTTAAAGTGCGGTTAATTTTTTTAAAATATTCTTCGCATTTTGCATCCGCAAAATTTTTATTAACATTCATATAGGAATTATGACTATGGTATTAGTAACTCGTCAAGCTCCAGATTTTACTTCCTCTGCAGTTTTAGGCAATGGTGAAATCGTTGATAACTTCAATTTCAAAAAACACATCGAAGGTAAAGCAGCGGTATTATTTTTCTACCCATTAGACTTCACTTTCGTTTGCCCATCTGAGTTAATCGCATTCGACCACCGTTATGAAGAATTCAAAAAACGTGGTGTTGAAGTTGTTGGTGTATCTATTGACTCAGAATTCACTCACAACGCATGGCGTAATACCCCAACTGAAAACGGCGGTATCGGTGCAGTTAAATATGCATTAGCAGCTGACGTTAAACACGACATCGCTAAAGCATACGGTATCGAACATCCAGAAGAAGGTGTTGCATTACGTGCTTCATTCTTAATCGACAAAAACGGTGTTGTTCGTCACCAAATCGTAAACGACTTACCATTAGGTCGTAACATCGATGAAATGTTACGTATGGTAGATGCGTTACAATTCCACGAAGAACACGGTGAAGTTTGCCCTGCTCAATGGGAAAAAGGCAAAGAAGGTATGAAAGACAGCCCTGAAGGTGTTGCTAAATACTTGAAACAAAACGCTGACAAACTTTAATTTTTAAGAAAAAGCCACATTAAGTGGCTTTTTTTATTTTTGTAGATCCTTTAGAATGAACGTATCTTTAACCAAAGTGCGGTTATTTTTTTATGAAATATAATATTCCTATTTTTCTGACGATTCTCCGAGTGATTTTAATTCCATTCTTCGTCGTGGCGTTTTATTTGCCTATCCCCTCTGCGCCTTTTATTACCACTCTTATTTTCTTTATCGCGGGTGTCACCGACTGGTTTGATGGCTATCTTGCTCGAAAATTAAAACAAACAACTCGTTTTGGTGCTTTCCTTGATCCTGTAGCTGATAAAGTAATGGTTATTACTGCGCTTGTATTAATTGTGGAATATCAACATTCTTTCTGGATTACCATCCCTGCGATTATTATGATTTCACGTGAAATCATTATCTCTGCTTTACGTGAATGGATGGCTGAGTTGGGTGAACGTAATAAAGTGGCTGTTTCATGGCTGGGAAAAGTAAAAACCACCTCTCAAATGCTAGCTTTAGGTGGATTGCTCTGGCGATATAACGTTTATATGGAAACATTGGCAATTATACTACTCTACTTGGCGGCGATTTTAACAGTGTGGTCAATGCTCCAATACTTGAAAGCAGCGAAAGGTAGCTTGTTAGATAACATTGAATTATAGAATTGGCTAAATTTTAAATGAAAGGTGCGGTTATTTTAATCGTGCCTTTTGTTTTTGAACTATTTTTAACCAATCAAAAACTTTTTTTACGAATTTTATTTGACACTATGAGATAAATCCGTAAAATACGCCCCGTTGTTTGGCAACAAGCAAATGCGGGAATAGCTCAGTTGGTAGAGCACGACCTTGCCAAGGTCGGGGTCGCG
>CAJMPC010000223.1:0-2166 GCA_905215245.1 uncultured bacterium
AAAGGTATTCAACAAGGTGCTGATGATTATCTTTGCAAACCCTTTGCCTTGGCTGAAGTGGTGGTGCGATTACCAGCATTCATTCGTCGTCGTTATGGGCAAGTTAAACCACAAATTGAGCATGGCAATGTAAAACTCGATCCTGCTCAACGTAAGGCTTGGTTGAATGAGGATGAAATTACATTAACTGGACGTGAATATAAATTACTCGAACTTTTTATGCTGAATAAAGAAAGAGTACTTTCACGTGCGACTATTGAAGAAAAACTATCAAATTGGGATGAAGAATTAAGTAGTGGTGCATTGGATGTACATATTTATAATTTGCGTCAAAAACTGGGTAAACAATTTATTCGTACTGTACATGGCGTAGGCTATGCTTTAGGACAAGTTAATGAAAAATAAACGACTGAGTTTTTGTCTCTTAATCGGTTTAAGTTTAACCGCACTTTGCGTGTGGTGCATTGCCACAGCTGTTGCATGGACGGTTGTTAAAAAAGAAGCTAAAGATGTGTTTAATGCACAGCAGGTGCTTTTTGCCGAGCGTTTGGCAGCCTCTGATTTGAAAAATGTATTATTAGATGAAAATGCGAATTTTCCACGTGGTGGATTTAAACCGCAGAAACGTCATTACGATAATGATGCTCTAGCCTTTGCCATATTTTCTAACAAAGGCGAAAGACTATTAACCGATGGCGATCATGGCGACAAATTTATTTTTCAAAATAAGACGGGTTTTAGTAAAGAACATATTTTAGATGATGACGATGAATGGTTGATTTACTGGCAACCTGTCGGTAAAGGCGAACTTGTCATTGCGGTGGGACAAGAATTGGAATACCGCGAAGAGTTGGTCAATAAAATGGTCTTTAGCCAAACAGGGATTTGGTTTGCTGGATTACCAATACTATTATTGGTCGCGTTTATTGTGATTTATCGTGCATTAAAACCAATTAATCGATTGAGTCGAAACGTACAAGCTCGTCGCCCTGGTGATGTATCGTTATTAGAAACTGATGATGTGCCAACAGAGATTCTACCGTTAGTCCAAAACTTAAATCAATTTTTCACACGTACCAGTGAGCAATTGGAACGGGAGCGCCGTTTTGTTTCTGATGCAGCACATGAATTACGTAGTCCATTAGCAGCATTACGTATTCAAACGGAAGTCGCACAGTTGGCAGAAGATGATGCACAAACTCGTGAAATGGCCTTAGCGCATTTAACCCAAGGTATCGATCGGGCAACTCAATTAATCGAACAACTTCTTACGCTTTCCCGATTAGATAATCTTAAAGAATTAAATCATCAGGAACCGATTCATTGGTCAGAAATTATAACTTCACTTATCGGTGAGTTATATTTCAGTGCGCAGCAACGCCAAATCGAATTGCAGTTTGAGCATCAGGGAGATCCTGCCGTTAAGCAAGGGCAGCCATTATTACTTGCCCAAATGTTGAGAAACTTGTTGGATAACGCCATTAAATATTGTCCTCAAGGCACTCTGGTTTGTGTGATTTTACAGCCACGTAAAATTCTTATTGAAGATAATGGCGGTGGTGTTGCGCCAGAAGAATTAGCAAAATTAGGGCAGCGTTTTTATCGTCCTGCAGGACAAAATGAAAAGGGAAGTGGGCTTGGATTGTCTATTGTGGCAAGAATAGCAGAATTGCACCATTACCGTTTCCGCTTGGAAAATATTGAAGATAACGGGCAAATTCAAGGTTTGCGAGCTATCATTGAGTTATAAAAAAGGGCGTTTAATACGCCCTTATTGTTAAAACATTCCACCAATTAATTCTAATCGACCTTTCTCAACTTTAATTTCTTTGGCGAATTTCTTAATCAGCATTTGTTTCATGTCACTTTCATCCAAGGTATAAACTGGCATCCGACTTAATAAGGCAGCTACACCATCGCTTAATAGTGGCATCACATCTTGGAGTTGCTCCATTGCACTATTAGGTTCGCCAGACCAGCGTAAAATTCGCAGATTTTTTAAATAGAGCGCTCCTTCCTGTGCGTTATATTCTGGAACGGCATCAAAGGTTAAATGCAACTTAGCTGGGTAGGTTTTACCAGATAAACGAATAAGCGTATCAGCCAAACCACTCATTTCAACACGATTACTTTCTGTTTGCCCGATTTGAGTTACTAAATCTTTCA
>CAJMPC010000224.1:0-2146 GCA_905215245.1 uncultured bacterium
CTACGATGATCCCCACATTATTTGCTTGAGCAACCGCTTTAGGTTTGCTTAATTTGAGACGTAACCATGAAATACCAAAACGTTGTTGTAATTGTTCTGCTACTTCATAAGCCACGCGCTCAATCAATAAAAATGGCTTAGCTTGGACATAATCTAAAATAAATTGGCTCACTTCGGCATAATTGAGGCAGTATTGCACATCATCCATTTCTGCGGCTTTTTGACAATCCCATGCCATTTCCAAATCAAAAACGAGCTTTTGTTTAATTTGTTGCTCCCAGTCATACACGCCAATTTGTGCGAAGACGACTAATTCTTCAATAAAAATACGATCCATCTCTCATTCCTGTAAAAATATAGTGGGCTTATGCTATCAAGTTTGGTTAAAATAACGAACAAGTTTTTCAAATACAATCAAGATTGTGGAGCACAAAATGAGCCTATTTGCCCTTTTTTATATGATTTTTGCTTATTTACTGGGTTCGATTTCCAGTGCAATTTTGATTTGTAAGGTAGCAGGTTTGCCTGACCCACGAAAAAACGGCTCTCATAATCCAGGTGCGACCAATGTATTGCGTATTGGTGGACGTTGGGCGGCACTCGCGGTATTAATTTGCGATATGTTAAAAGGGATGCTACCGGTTTGGGCCGGGTATTATTTAGGACTCACGCAATTTGAATTAGGCATGGTGGCATTAGGTGCGTGTTTAGGGCACATCTTCCCCATTTTCTTTCAATTTAAAGGCGGAAAAGGTGTGGCGACCGCATTCGGTGCGATTGCGCCCATCTCTTGGGGCGTAGCCGGTTCAACGCTAGGTACTTGGTTGTTAGTCTTCTTAATTAGTCGCTATTCTTCATTAAGTGCGGTTATTACGGCGCTTCTCGTGCCGTTTTATGTTTGGTGGCTTAAACCAGAATTTACCTTCCCCGTTGCCTTAGTTTGCTGCTTGCTGATTTATCGCCACCACGACAACATTCAGCGCTTATGGCGAGGCCAAGAAGATAAGATGTGGGGAAAATCTAAAAAGAAATAAATAAAAAAACCTGTCGATAATCGACAGGTTTTCTTTTTATCAAAACGGCTTAGAAATCAACCGCACTTTTAAGTTTTTTCAATGCGTTGGCTTCAAGCTGACGAATACGTTCTGCAGACACATTATATTTTGCTGCAAGATCGTGAAGGGTGGCTTTTTCATCATCTAACCAACGTGCTTTGATAATCTCTTGGCTACGTTCATCAAGGTTAGCTAACGCTGTACCTAATTTTTCTGTGGCTTGTTCTTCAAAGTTTTCACTTTCAAGTTCTGCCGCAAAGTTTGAGCTTTTATCTTCTAAATATAAAGAAGGTACATAAGCCTCATCGTCATCGTCTGTTGGCAAATCAAAGCCGACATCAGCCCCTGTCATACGGGATTCCATTTCGATGACATCTTCTTTTGACACGCCAAGCTCATTCGCCACCATATCCACTTCGTTTTCATTGAACCAACCTAAACGTTGTTTCGTTTTACGTAGGTTAAAGAACAATTTACGTTGTGCTTTTGTGGTTGCGACTTTCACAATACGCCAGTTACGAAGGACATATTCGTGGATTTCAGCTTTGATCCAGTGCACCGCAAAAGATACAAGGCGAACGCCTACTTCCGGATTAAAACGTTTTACCGCTTTCATTAATCCGATATTACCTTCTTGAATTAAATCTGCTTGTGGCAATCCATAACCTGAATAACCACGTGCAACATGAATAACAAAACGTAAGTGTGATAAAACTAATTTTTTCGCTGCTTCAATATCACCGTCATAATACAAACGTTCTGCTAAGCTTTTTTCTTCCTCTGCAGTGAGCATCGGATATTCGTTTGCTGCTCGAATATAACCTTCGATGCTACCTTGAGGTACTAACATCATTTGAGTTTCTTTATTCATTCTTCTCCTCACAGCATGCGGAGCGACGCCCCGACTCATTACTTATTTGTTATTGTATAACAACTATTGTCATTATACCTCAATTTGTTTTGTTTGACAGTTTTTAACGATTAAAAGTTCAGATTAATCACTAAAAATTTTCAAATTATTTTACAGCACATAAACACATTTGAAACCAATAAAAATAACAAAATAAGTAAGTATAAAGACCATATTATAG
>CAJMPC010000225.1:0-2146 GCA_905215245.1 uncultured bacterium
TGGCTAAGATTTTAAAACGTACCTTAGGGTGCGTTTTATTTTTATACAGAAATATCGTATAATCTCAATGTTTTATTATTATTTATTTTAAAGGTATTAGACGTGTCAGAGAATCAAGTAAGTAAAGTAATTGAAGCAAAAGAAATTATGACCTTATTGCCACATCGTTATCCATTTTTATTAGTGGATCGTGTGTTAGACTACAAAGAAGGTGAATGGTTAAAAGCAATTAAAAATATCAGTGTGAACGAACCTTGCTTTACAGGCCATTTCCCGAGTGAACCGATTTTACCAGGTGTGTTAATTCTTGAAGCTTTGGCACAAGCAATGGGATTACTTGCATTTAAAACTCATGAATTAAAAGGTGGCGAATTATTCTATTTCGCAGGTATTGATGAAGCGCGTTTCAAACGCCCAGTATTACCTGGAGATCAAATGGAATTGAACGTTCAAGTGATTAAAGAACGTCGTGGTATTACAGCATTCACGGGTATTGCAACTGTAAACGGTGAAGTAGCTTGTGAAGCCAAATTAATGTGTGCTCGTCGATAATTAAAGAAAATTAAGGGGTAAGTATGATCCACCCAAGTGCAAAAATTCACCCGACCGCGCTTGTTGCTGATGGCGCAGTTATTGGCGAAGACGTTGTTATCGGTCCTTTCTGTATTATTGAAGGGAGCGTTGAGATTAAAGCACGTACCGTTTTAAATTCTCACATTGTCGTGAAAGGCGACACCGTGATTGGCGAAGATAACCAGATTTATCAATTCGCCAGCATTGGTGAAGTAAACCAAGATTTAAAATATAAGGGCGAAGCAACAAAAACCATTATTGGTAATGGAAACCGTATTCGCGAGCATGTGACGATTCATCGCGGCACTATCCAAGGTGGTGGTGTAACACGTATTGGTAATAACAATTTACTCATGGTAAACGTACATGTTGCCCATGATTGCCAAATCAAGAATAACTGTATCTTAGCAAATAACGCAACACTTGCTGGTCATGTTGAATTAGACGATTTTGTGATTGTTGGTGGTATGTCTGCGATTCACCAATTTGTGATCGTCGGTGCGCACGTAATGCTAGGTGGTGGCTCTATGGTTAGCCAAGACGTGCCGCCTTATGTGATGGCACAAGGTAACCATGCACAGCCTTTTGGTGTTAACCTTGAAGGATTAAAACGTCGTGGTTTTGATAAACCAACCATGCATGCTATCCGTAATGTTTATAAAATGATTTACCGTAGCGGTAAAACCCTTGAAGAAGTCTTGCCAGAAATTGAACAAATTGCACAAACTGAATCTGCAATTAGTTTCTTTGTAGAGTTCTTCAAACGTTCTACTCGTGGCATTATTCGTTAATTAACGTTTCTTTTCTCATTAAGAGAAAATGATGAATAACAGAGAGACCGCACTATGATTTGTTCAAAGTGCGGTCGTTTTTTATAACAAATTCTTATAACCTGCCTCTAAATCGGTGTATAATCTCATCAGTTTTTTAAGGACAAAATTATGAGCCAATTTTTCTATATCCACCCTGAAAATCCGCAAGCGCGTTTGATTAATCAAGCGGTAGAAATCTTGCGTAAAGGTGGTGTCATTGTGTACCCGACAGATTCGGGCTATGCCTTGGGTTGTATGATAGGCGATAAACATGCGATGGATCGTATTGTGGCGATTCGTAAATTACCAGAAGGGCATAATTTTACTTTGGTATGTAGCGATTTATCCGAGCTTTCAACCTATGCAACGGTCAGTAATGTGGCTTATCGCTTAATTAAAAACAATACACCGGGGCGTTATACCTTTATTTTGACAGCAACGAAAGAGCTTCCTCGTCGATTAATGACGTCAAAACGCAAAACGATTGGCTTGCGTGTACCAGATAATCAAATAGCCTTAGATTTATTGAAGGCATTAGGTGAACCGATTTTATCTTGCTCACTGATGTTGCCTGATAATGAACATATGACTTATTCCGATCCCGAAGAGATTCGCGAATGCTTAGAACGTCAAGTGGATTTAATTATTCATGGTGGTTATTTAGGTCAAGAGCCAACAACGGTGGTAGATTTAACGGAAGAATCGCCAGTAATTTTACGAGAAGGAAGTGGTAGTACCGATCCTTTCATTTAACTTATTTT
>CAJMPC010000226.1:0-2143 GCA_905215245.1 uncultured bacterium
GCAATAAACATTGGCTCATCACCGTATTATGCGTAAAAAACTCGCTCACTACATTAGGCTTGATGCGAGTAATTTCTGCATCAATTAAAACTTTCGCATTGCAATGATAGTGTTTATCTGCCATCGAAAACAAAGTTCGAAAACCAAAATAATCACCCTTGGAATATAATCGCACTAAGCTTTCCTTGCCATTTTCAAGGGTATGAAATAAGCCAACCAAGCCCGCTTGCACATAATAAAATTCGTGTGCTGACTCACCTTGTTGATACAAGAAGGAACCTTTCGGTAAGTGATGCAGCTCAGTAAACTGACAATGTGACAATTCAGTAGGCTTGATTGCGCAATTTTCCATAATCATCCCTTAAAGTGCGGTCAATTTTTTATTGGTTTTACACTTCGTTTATAATCCGATATACCCAATTTTCTAATGGATCATTTAAGCGTTTCATTTCTTGACGCATTTCTTCTAGCATCTCTTTTTTAACTGCTTCATATTCTGGCTTATAGAACAAATTATGCATTTCAGCTGGATCATTTTTCACATCATAAAGCTCACAAATGTCCGACGCATTAAACACTAATTTATAGTCTTTACGGTGCCACATGCGTTGTTCAAAATAAACGAAATGCCCCGCCAACTGTGCCAATATCCCTTTGCGTTGATTATCTTGATGTTGACGAACGATTGGCAAAATACTTTCTCCTTCAAAGGCAGAAGGAATCGGCTGATTAGCCAAATCATAAACGGTCGAGGTTAAATCATGGAGATAGACAAGATTATCATCTTGTTGATTAATACGATTTGAATTCGGGTCTTTGATAATCATCGGAATGTTATAGGTGGTATCAAACATGAACTCCCCTTTCTCAATCATTCGATGAGCACCCATCGCATCCCCATGGTCAGCGGTTGCCACAATAAAAGTGCGGTCATAAATGCCTTTGCTTTCTAAGAAAGTAAATAGCTCACCAATTGCATCATCAATCAAGGTGATATAACCCCAGAATTTTGTGATAACCTCTTTCCAATGATCTTCGCTCGCTTCCCACATTCCCCACATTTTAGAGATGGTACGATAGTGTCCTGGTTTGCCTTCTAGTGGCTTGAAGAAGCTTTCATCTAGCACCACATCTTCTTTTCGATACATGGAATAATAAGGTTCTGGCACGATACAAGGCGTATGCGGTCCCCAGAAATTAATCCATGTAAAGAACGGTTTATTTTCAGCGAGCGATTGACTGATATAGCTTTTCGCCTCATCAATAATGAAATACGGGATGGTTTGTTCTTTTGTGCCAGAAAGCAAACCACAAAGCTCTTGCACACGCAAATGTGGGTTATCACCGAAATAAGCACGACTCACTTCAGGGATCTCATAACCTTTTTCATCTAACCATTCTTTATAACGATTGGAATGTGTCGGAGGTTGGTTGAACACTAAATTTTTATACACGCCACTGCCCGGATAACCATAGCCGTCAAAGTTATGTCCTTTAATGCCGTAATCTTCTGGTACGGATTTTGTCCCAACGTGCCATTTCCCCACAACATAGGTGTTATAGCCGTCTAGTTTACCGATATTTGGTGCGGTTTCGCTCACTTCACCGGTACCGCCTTTTTCACCATTACGAATGATGCCATGTGTAGACGGCATTAAACCAGTAAAGAGCGAAGTTCGTGCGGGTCCACAAACGGAAGCAGGCGTAAATGCGTTATTAAAACGCACGCCATCTTTAGCTAGACGGTCGATATTCGGGGTTTTGACGATCTGGTGACCATAAGCACCCAGCATATCTTTACGCACTTGGTCGAGTAAAATATAGATAATGTTCATACACAATCCTTATCTATTTTAAGGGCGTACGTGATGTACGCCCGACTGCTTAATGTTGGTTAGAAAGATGTAATTGATGTTCTGTTTTTTCATTTTTTGGTCTAAAGACAATCAACACAATGAGTTGTAATACCGCATACACTTCCAACACTAACATTGGATTGCCGTCTGGTGAAGCAATACCCACTGGTGATAAGAAAGCATAAAGCGCAATTAAACCAAGAATTAATGAAACAGACGTTACTTTAATGTATTTCCAATTGGTTAAGTCCACGTCGCCTTTATTGACGGTATTTTCCACATAAGGC
>CAJMPC010000227.1:0-2143 GCA_905215245.1 uncultured bacterium
CAACCATTTTTACACAATGGTTTTTCACTTTCACCTAAGTCCATTGGGTCGTACCATGCACCTTCATGGAGGGCGACAGTACCTTTGATGATATTTTCTGTGACAACCGCACCCGCAAGTACTTGGCCTCGTTTGCTATGAATGCGAACAATATCACCGTCTTTAATACCGCGAGCAGCCGCATCTTCAGGATGAATCATCACAGGCTCACGATCGTTTACCGCATATTTTTGACGTAATGAAGTATGCGCCAATTGGCTGTGTAAACGATAGTAAGGATGTGGTGTCACTAAAGCTAACGGATATTCTTCCGTCACATTGCCCGCAAACTCTTCTGGTTCCATCCAGCTTGGATGACCTTTACAGTCGTTATAATGCATTTTCTCGATAACATCAGAGAAAATCTCAATTTTGCCTGACGGCGTGCCAAGAGGATTGAGTAATGGATCTTCACGGAACTCGCCATAACGCACCCATTTTTTCGCGGTTTCACCTGCTTCAAAACTTAATGGTTTATTTTCTGCCCAGAATTTATCAAAACGTGGCATTGCAACACGGTTTGCACGTGCGGCAGTAAAAGCTGCATTGTAGAATTCTTCCAGCCATTCCATTTCCGTTTTACCTTCGGTGTATTGTTCTTCCACACCTGCTCGTTTTGCGAGTTCAACGAAAATATCGTAGTCATTTTTCGCTTCAAATTGTGGAGAAACCACTTGTTTCATCGGGTAAATGCTCATCATGGAGTAATCACCAGCCATGGTTAAGTCATTACGTTCATAACTGGTAGTTGCGGGCAATACAATATCCGCCATGCGCGCAGTTGGGGTCCAGTTTACTTCATTCACAATCACCACATCTGGTTGTTGGAAAGCCTTCACTAAGGTATTGGTATCTTGATGGTGAACAAACGGATTACCGCCCGCCCAATATACTGCTTTGATATTTGGGTAAGTAATTTCAGTACCGTTATAGTGAATTTTTTTGCCTGGATTGAGCAACACATCTGAAATGCGCGCCAATGGGAAAGCGGATTTAGACGTATCATCCAACCATGTTTTTGCACCTGCTTTGCCTGATGGACTTGCGGTAATGGAGCCGATAATACCACCTGTCGCCGTTGGCACCCCACCATTTGAATAGTGATAACTTAAACCGAAACCACCACCTGGCAAGCCAATTTGTCCTAACATAGATGCAAGGGTTACTAACATCCAGTGAGTTTGTTCACCATGACGTTGGCGTTGCATACCCCAACCACCCATTAACATGGTACGTTTGCTGGAGAAATCCGCTGCAAGCTGTTTGATTGTTTCTGCCGGTACACCACAAATTTTTGCCGCCCATTCTGCTGTTTTTGGTTGGCCATCGGTTTTACCTAATAAATATTCCTCGAATTTAGCGTAACCCGATGTGTATTTTTTCAAGAAATCTTTATCGTGCTTGCCTTGTTCAACTAAAGTATGCGCAATACCAAGCATTAATGGCACATCCGTTGCGGTATTCACCGGAATCCATTCTGCGTTCAGCATTTGGCAAGTTTCACTTTTTTGTGGGTCGATACAAATAATGCGTTTACCACTTGCTTGGAATTTTTTGAAATATTCAATCCCTTTTTGGTCGGTGGACATCCAAGCAATACGCATGGTTGTGAGTGGGTTTGCAGACCAAAGCACAATGATATCGCTGTTTTCTAATACAGATTCCCAGCTGGTTTGTTGTTCATAGACTTCTATAGTACCAAGCACATGCGGCATGATGACTTGCGCAGCACCCGTAGAGTAATCCCCTTTGTGTCCCACAAAACCACCGGTAGCGTTCATATAGCGCTGTAATAACGTACGAGAAGCATGTAATGAACCACAGCTAAACCAACCATAAGAACCTGCAAAAATACCTGTTGGTCCATGTTCGTCACGTACACGTTTAAGTTGATTGTGTACTAAATCTAACGCTTCATCCCAAGAAACGCGCACCCATTCATCACGACCACGCATTGTAGTATCGCTTTTTCCTGGGTTAGCTAAAAAACCTTTACGCACCATTGGATATTTCACGCGAGTTTCGCTGTAGAGCTGATCAGCAACAACCGTTTGTAATTCATTTGGTACAGCAGGCTCAATAGCAGGACCGGATTTCACAACCT
>CAJMPC010000228.1:0-2098 GCA_905215245.1 uncultured bacterium
TGGCCTTTTTGTTTGGCGTAACCACGTGGAAACCTTCGCGCAGGAAGTCAGCATACTGATCCGCCACCGCCTGGCTGGAGGTACAGTCGACAATCACCGGATTCAGCAAATGATATTCTTTCACCAGGCGAATTAAGCGCCCGAGGTTAAACGGCTCTTTGGCTTGCGACAGTTCTTCCTGCCAGTTCTCCAGATTAAGGCCATGCACATTGGTGAGCAGAGCCTTTGAGTTGGCAACGCCGCAGACACGTAAGTCGATATGTTTATTCTTCAACCAGCTTTGCTGACGCTTCAGTTGCTCCAGCAGCGCACCGCCAACGCCACCGACACCAATTACAAACACTTCGATAACCTGATCGGTATTGAACAGCATCTGATGAGTAACGCGCACACCAGTGGTCGCATCATCGTTATTTACCACGACAGAGATTGAGCGTTCAGAAGATCCCTGAGCAATGGCGACAATGTTGATATTGGCGCGGGCCAGCGCGGCAAAGAATTTCGCCGAGATCCCACGCAAGGTGCGCATACCATCACCTACCACCGAGATAATGGCTAGCCGTTCCGTCACCGCCAGCGGCTCCAGCAAGCCTTCCTTCAGTTCAAGATAGAACTCTTCCTGCATCGCCCGTTCAGCTCGCACACAGTCGCTTTGTGGAACGCAGAAACTGATACTGTATTCAGAAGACGATTGCGTGATTAAAATGACTGAAATACCGGCTTTTGACATAGCTGAGAAGACTCGAGCGGCCATCCCTACCATACCTTGCATACCAGGGCCTGAAACATTGAACATCGCTACGTTATCAAGGTTAGTAATCCCTTTTACCTGTAACCCTTCAGATTTCACATGACCATCAATTATTGAACCAGGCGCAGATGAATTACCTGTGTTTTTAATCACACAAGGGATTTGTTTTGGTAATAATGGACCAATTGTACGTGGATGGATTACTTTCGCACCAAAATAAGAAAGCTCCATTGCTTCACGATAAGAAAGGCTTGGTAATAAACGTGCATCAGGCACTAAACGTGGATCACAAGTATAAACGCCGTCTACATCAGTCCAGATTTCGCAAACAGACGCGTCTAAACAAGCAGCTAAACAAGCGGCTGAATAATCAGAACCATTACGCCCTAATAACACTAATTCACCTTTGTCATTGCAAGCGGTAAAACCTGCCATTAAGACAACTTTATCTTTTCCGATACTTTTCGCATCAACTCGTTTTGTAGATTCTTCAATATCAACTGACGATTCTAAATAACCGCCCTGCGCTAATAATTGTTTAACCGGATCAATAATGTGAACACTATATCCACGTGCTTCAAACCACGCTTTCATCATGGCAATCGATAATTTTTCACCACGGCAGTCGATGGTTGCTTTAACCTTATCTTCTACTTTGCCAGCTTGGCGGATTTCTTCTAATAAACCTTTAATTTGGGCAAATTCTGCATCAATAAGAGCTTTGGTACCGGCAAGATCAAATTTATTATTTTCGGCGTGCAAACCATTAATGATGTTATAGAAAATTTCAATGGCTTCGTTAAAATGGGTATCAGTTGGTTGATTTAATGCGGCTTTTTCAGAGAGGGCAACAAGATGGTTAGTAATTTTTGCAGGAGCAGATAAGACACCCGCAGCCTGCTCTTCTAAATGAGCTTTTTCGATTAATTGAGCGGCTTGCAAGAAACGCTCAGGGTTGGCTAATGAAGTGCCACCAAATTTTAATACGCGCATGATAATATCCTCAGATGTTGTGATTTTTAAATACTAAAAAACCCGCACTAGACTGAATGCGGGTTTTCTTGATCCTGTTTGTTATGCACTAACCCGCCCCATTAATTGTCGTAATGGTCATAATAATGGTGGTAATAGTGAAAGTGCGGTTATTTTTCATTGTATTTTTACCTTGAAAAAAGATGTGTTTAGAAATACCGAAAAAGCGCGGGCTTGTCAAACACAAAATTGAAAAAATGAAGATTTTTTCTAAAAATCATCGCTTTAGTGTAGAATGAAGAGAGTTTCACATTGGTCAGGAAGGGAATTATGACAATTCAACAAGCACTCGAAACTATTCATCAAAAAATTCAA
>CAJMPC010000229.1:0-2094 GCA_905215245.1 uncultured bacterium
CCCAAAGCATAGCCTACATGGATAGGGTTGATATTCATTGAGCCGTTGGTCAGCATAATGATGGATACACCGATAAAACCCATAAAACTGCAAGCTAATACTTTTAATGGCGTTCTGACTTTAAAGAAAAACAGCAATAAAGGCACAAAAAGTGCGGACGTATTCATCAATAAAATTGCAATGGAAATCGGTAAATATTTAATGGCGTAGAAAGTTAACAACATACTGGCAATGCCAGCGAGATTACGCAAAACGAGAAATTTCCATTGTGACATATCGACTTTGAAATCTCCATCTTTAATTAAAAAGGGCAGGAGAAACATAAAACCAATAAAAAAACGGGAAAATAAAATTTCACTGGACGGTAATTCATCAGAGGCGTATTTTACAAAGACGCCCATTAAGGCAATGCTGATGTAAGCTAACACCATACAAACAACAGCTTTTTGATAATTATTGCGGAGATGTATG
Organism: uncultured bacterium; assembly: GCA_905215245.1. GTDB lineage: Bacteria > Pseudomonadota > Gammaproteobacteria > Enterobacterales > Pasteurellaceae > Haemophilus_D. Next base: position 472 of record CAJMPC010000229.1, read on the forward strand.
TTTGGCATAAGGGTTCCTTGCACAAAGTGCGGTAAAAAATTGTCTTATTTTGTAAGAAAATGGGCTTGTCTTCGTCTAATGAAATGTAAGCTAAAGATATTTTCTATAATAAGGAAAAAAAATGAAATATACAAAAACATTTCTCATATTGACCGCACTTTTTGGCGGTTTGCAAAGTAGTTTAACGTATGCTGATAATACAACTTCATCAAAGGAGCAAAAAATGACAATGGAAAGCAAACAAGAACAACGAATTATTTATCTTGCTGGTGGTTGTTTTTGGGGACTAGAAGCTTATATGGAACGCATTCAAGGCGTGACTGATGCCGTTTCGGGCTATGCCAATGGAAAAGGTGATACCACGAACTATCAATTATTGCACGCGACAGATCATGCTGAAACCGTGAAAGTCACTTACGATCCAAACAAAATTTCGCTAGATAAATTGCTGCAATATTATTTCCGTGTTATCGATCCAACCAGTATTAACAAGCAAGGCAATGATCGTGGCAGACAATATCGCACCGGCATTTATTATCAAAATGAACAAGATAAAGCGGTTATAGAGGCAGCATTGAAAACCTTACAAAGTAAATATCAGGCGCCAATTCAAATTGAAGTAGAACCGCTGAAAAATTATGTGGAGGCGGAAGAGTATCATCAGGATTACCTCAAGAAAAATCCGAATGGTTATTGCCATATCGACATCAAAAAAGCCGATGAGCCATTAATTGATGATAAAAAATACCCAAAACCAAGTGATGCAGAATTAAAGCAAAAATTGACCGCACTTCAATATGATGTGACGCAAGGCAAACATACTGAACGTTCTTTTAGTAACGAATATTGGGATAATTTTGCGCCTGGTATTTATGTGGATATCACCACGGGAGAACCGTTATTTTCTTCCAAAGATAAGTTTGAATCCGGTTGTGGCTGGCCAAGTTTTACCAAACCGATTGCTGCTGAAGTTGCGGAGTATCAAAGAGACAATAGCTTTAATATGACCCGTATTGAGGTGTTAAGTCGCAGTGGTCATGCCCATTTAGGTCATGTGTTTGACGATGGTCCACGCGATAAAGGCGGTTTGCGTTATTGCATTAATAGCGCATCGATTAAGTTTATTCCATTAGATGAAATGGAAAAACAGGGTTATGGCGATTTGATTCCCTTTGTGAAATAAGAGGAAAAAATGAAAAAAATATTGACCGCACTTTTATTGTTTTTGAGTCCATTAAGTTTTGCGCAAGAGAAGGTATCTTTGGCGGATATTTCCTTGAAGACGTTGGATAACCAAACCGTCACCTTATCACAATATCAAGGCAAACCGCTTTATATCAAAATGTGGGCATCTTGGTGTCCAATTTGCTTGGCGGGTTTAGCGGAAATTGACGATCTTAGTGCAGAAAAAAATCTTGATTTTAATGTGATTACGATTGCCTCACCAGGACAAAAGAACGAACAAAATAGCCAAAAATTTATCAATTGGTATCAAGGTCTGGATTACAAAAATATCACCGTATTATTGGATGAAAAGGGTGAAATCATTAAACGAGCTAATGTATTAGGCTATCCGTTTAATTTGCTGTTGGATAAGGACTTAAATCTTATCAAAGTTCAGCC
>CAJMPC010000230.1:0-2080 GCA_905215245.1 uncultured bacterium
TAAAAAGTGCGGTGAAAATTCACCGCTTTTTTTATTCTTTATTTTCCTTATTCTCTTTGTTGTTGGAATACATCGAGTCAATAATATGACGATAACGTTCCATAATCACTTTTCGGCGTAATTTGAGTGTAGGTGTTATTTCACCAAGTTTGACGCTAAATGCCTGAGAGAGTAGCGTAAATTTCTTCACTTGCTCGAAGTGTGCCAATTCTTTTTGAAGGCATTCAATGCGCTGCTCGAACATCTTGATAATTTCAGAATGTTTAAGTAATTCTATGCGATCTTGATACTTAATATTCAGTTTTTTCGCATATTCTTCTACGCTATCAAAACAAGGTACGATCAACGCTGAAACATATTTTTTTGCATCGGCAATAATCGCAATTTGTTCGATAAATTTATCTTTACCAATTTTACCTTCGATATATTGTGGCGCAATGTATTTACCATTAGACGTTTTCATCAACTCTTTAATACGGTCGGTAATAAATAAATTACCTTCAGCATCAAATTCACCGGCATCTCCCGTTTTCAAGAAGCCATCCTCAGTGAAGGCTTGATCCGTTTCTTCAGGCTTTTTATAGTAACCTTTCATTACCATGCCACCACGCACCAGAATCTCGTTATTTTCACCAATTTTAACTTCTGCGTTTGGCATTAATTTACCAATAGAATTCGGATTAAAATGATGGTCATCCCAGCAAGAAACGGTTGCCGTGGTTTCTGTCATGCCGTAACCGAGTTTGATATTAATCCCAATGCTATGGAAGAAAAGACCAATGGTTGGTTCTAATTTTGCGCCACCGCAAGGCATCATTTTAATTCGTCCGCCTAACAATGAACGCAATTTAGAAAGTACCATTTTGTCGGCAAGCGCATAGCGTTTTTGCAAGAAGAACGGGACTTTTTTATTTTGAGAGAGAAGATCAAAACGTTTTTGTCCCACTGCAATCGCCCAGTGGAAAATCATCTGACGAATAAAAGGCGCTTTTTGGACTTTATCAAGCACGGCAGAATAAATTTTTTCATAGAAACGCGGTACTGCACACATAAAGGTTGGGCGCACTTCTGTTAATGCTTCACGTACTTGATTGGTGTCTTCGAGATAACAAAGGATTGCTCCGCGATGTAATACATAGGCAACCCAAGCACGCTCAAAAATGTGACTAAATGGTAAAAAAGAAAGTGAAACCTCATCTTGATTAACATCTAATGCAATATCATGGGCTTCAAGTTGATGAGCCAAGTTACTGTAATCAAGCATGACGCCTTTCGGTTCACCTGTTGTGCCTGATGTGTAGATGATCGTGAATAAATCATCCATCGTTTTATTTGCTAAGCGAGTTTCAAATTCAGCTTGAAATTCTTCTGTACCTAATTGAATTAAATCTTCCCAATGGCAAGAAAGAGTGGTTTCTCTCAGTTGAATTTGTTCTTTCATGGCCACAATTTTTTGTAATTGTGGACACTGATGCGCAATTTCTAACGCTTGATCATATTGTTCTTGATCACCAACAAACAGAATTTTGACATCGGCATGGTTTAAAATAAATTCAGCTTGTTGAGCGGTATTTGTTGCATAAATTGGAACGGTGATAGCTCGAATTTGAAGTGCCGCAATATCTGCGATTGTCCAACGTGACATATTGTTTGCAAAAATCGCAATTTTATCTTGTACTTGAATATTGCAAGCAAGAAAAGCTAATGAAAGCTGATCAAGCTGTTGTTGGAATGCGTTCCATGAAATATCTTTCCATAGGCCATTAATTTTGTGGCGAAGTGCGGTTGCATTTTGACGAGTTTTTGCCTGTTGGCGAATTCGATTGACGAAATGACGTTCTAAATTCATATAAGCCTTATTTGAGCGAACAACTGTACGCTAATATAAACGAAATAAATTTAAAATCTAGTGAAATGTTGTTATTTTGTGAATATAGAATAAATAATAGACATATTTATTTTCTATTTTTATCTCCGGATGATAAATAAAGAATTTAAAAATATTGATTAAGTGAAATGGATTGGAAATAAAAAAACCGCTCTAAAAAGAGCGGTTAATTTTTTAGGTATTTTGATTAGC
>CAJMPC010000231.1:0-2079 GCA_905215245.1 uncultured bacterium
AAAATTGTGCAAATAAGTTCCCCGTTCTTTCATCGCGAGCCAGTAAATGACAATCACTGTGGTTACGGAAAAGTGCGGCTGATTTTTGTAGATTTTCTTCGTGCTTAAAATAAGCGGTTTGTGGCAACACAATAATGCGATTATTCGGGAAATGCGTCACCATTTCTTCACGGATTTTTTGATGCTGCGGATAAAGATCACCAAAGTTGCCGCCACCATGTAAAAGGATGGTGGTGCTTGGTGTAATTTTTGCTTTGACTTCTGCAAGATCTAAATCGTATTCACAGCGTTTTAAGGTCACGTTAATTTCGTGATCTTTAAAAAATTGCTCGGTTCCGTGATAAATCAATAAATCGCCCACATTCAAATGAAGTGGGTAGTCGAAATAAAATACGTCGTTTTTATCTTTGATCAGTTCAACAATAGGATTCAGTTTGTTTTTTAAATCAATAAGGAGTTGATTCATTTTTTTACTCTTTTCTTTAAATAGCTAAACAAGAAATTTTTTTCTGCTGTGTTTAATCCAAAGATTAAAATGACACAGATTAATACCATTTCTAAAATGATGGATTGTCCAATAAATTCCAATAAAGAATAACTGCGGGTAGTATCGGATATATAGATGATACCTAATAGCAGGCCAAACACCACGCCGACATTCACTAAATATGAGACAAATTCTTTGTGGTTAAATTTAATTTTTTTATTAATAAAATATAATCGATAGAGTTGTGAGATGACCATCGTACTAAATTTACCCACAAAGGCAAATACTGGATTATAACCTAGTGTGAACAAATAATAAGCCAGTGGCACCGTGCAAAGATCGATTAACGCGACGATGATATTGTATTGTTTTACGGTGGATGTGCCAATGGCTAATGCACTCATCCAAAATGCACCAGCCATTGCACTGATTAATAAGCAAGCAATAATAGCTTGTACAAGTTGTTCAGTATATTGCGGAAGATGATCGCCTAGCCAAAATGTCAGTAAGGTGTGGGTGAAATACAATACAGGCGCAGAGAGAATCGCCATTAAATAAAGTGAATATTTTGAAATACCAAGAATTAATTGGCGATTGCGATCGTAATCTTTTGCGGCATAAGACTGAACCAACTGCGGATTAGCTGCCATTTGGAAATTATTCACAAAGCTATAAACGGCACCTTCTACTTGTGTCGCAATGGCAACAGCTGCATTGACTGCGACACCAAAGAATAAGTTAGACACCATATTCAAGCCTTGGGTCGAACCTACATAGGCAACTTGTCCCATAAGCATCCAACCGGAAAAGCTCACCATTTCTTTGGTTTTGCTTAAATCTTTATATAAACGGAAACGCGCAGCCTCTTTGAAATAATATTTAGTGAATAACACATAAAGAGAGAGCACAATTAAGCTGACTGAAAGCAATAAGCAGCCATAAGTAATCAACTTATCGTAATGTGTGATATGACTTAAGATAAAGACAGAAGTCAGTTTTAAGATGGTTTCACCTAATCCCAACCACGCATAGAATCCCATTTTCTCGTGTGCAACAATCATGGCATTGAATGGCACCTTGATGATTTCAACAAGGGCAATAATTAATGCCAATTGGTAAACGATATTTGCAGCTTGCAAGCGTTCAGCGGGGATTACTAATTTGTGATTTAAAAACCATAAACCTACGGTTTCAGCTAACACTAATACGATAAAAATAATGAGTAGGTGATTTAAGATACTAATATTAAAGACTTTATTGACACGTTGAATGTCATTCGAGGCTTTTTCTACGTTAATAAAACGCTGAGTGGTGGCGGTCATTGTGCCATTAAAAAAGGAAAATAAGACCACGACACCCATCACAATGTTGTAGATACCAAAATCTTCTACACCCAAAACCTGTAATACCACACGAGAGATATACAGCATGGCTCCCATATTGAAGAGCATTCGGATATAAAGAAATAGCGTATTTTTAGCAATGGTTTTATTTGACATTGTGAAAATGAAATTAGAAAAATTGGGGGAATTATAGGGGGGATTGGGGTGTGTAGCAAGCATTGTGCTAGTTCTAGGTACTTGCGCAAGGCT
>CAJMPC010000232.1:0-1997 GCA_905215245.1 uncultured bacterium
TGCCGTGTGTATTGCCATAAACACGCACGCCAGTATGTGAATTAAAACTTGCACCGTTACTATTCACGATTTTAGCATCGTATTCCAAAGCCGCTTTTTCAGCTTCTAAAGCTAATTTCGTAGCCTGTTCGACATCGACACTTGCCCCATGATAAAGCGCTAAATTGGGTGCTTCAAAAGCCATTAGTTCTTTATCCGCTAGCCCTGTACAATCATCTGGCGAGGTATATTTTGCAATAGCAAGCGCTGCTTCAACGGTGTTTTTAATGGCTTCTTCGCTTAAATCAGAGGTAGACGCATTACCTTTTTGTTGGCCTAAATAAACAGAAATGCCTAATGCCCCATCGTTAGTAAATTCAACATTTTCAATCTCTTGCAGACGGGTTGAAACCGATAAACCACTCACTTTTGTCACACCGACTTCAGCGGTGGCTCCCGCTTCCTGTGCAGTTTCAATCGCAAAACTGACTGCATCACGCAATGTTTGCTCTTGAGATTTTAAAAGTGCGGTTAAATTTTCTGCTGTTTTCATGATGATAATCCTATTAAAAATTTGCGCCATTTTATCTTATTTTGAAAGTTTATGCTAAAATGCACCAAATTTTTCATAAGGTAATAGAATGGCAAAACGTAAGAAAAAAGAAGCCTTTGATTGGGAAGATGAAGACCAAGAAGAGATTATTTGGGTAAGTAAAAGTGAAATCAAACGCGACGCTGAGGATTTAAAACAGCTCGGCGAGAAATTGGTGAACTTAACCAAAGCAAATCTGACTAAGGTTCCACTAGACGATAGCTTGAAAGATGCCATTGAATTAGCGCAACGCCTACAAAAAGAGGCGCGTCGTCGCCAATTACAATATATCGGTAAGCTCTTACGCTCAATTGATGCTGAGCCTATTCGTGAAGCTTTAGAAAAAATTGAAAACAAACATAATCAGCAGCAAGCGATGTTGCATAAATTGGAAATCTTACGTGATGAGTTGGTTGCGAAAGGTGATGTGGCACTGACTGATTTGTTAAATGAGCATCCTTCTGCAGATCGCCAACAATTACGTAATTTGATTCGTGCAGCACAAAAAGAAAAGGAACAAAATAAGTCGTCAAAAGCTTATCGCGAGATTTATCAGATCCTAAAAATACTCATTTTAGAAGACTAAAATACGGCTATTTTTGACCGCACTTTGTTCCAAAAAAGTGCTATGATTAGTTACCCTTTTAAGAAGGAAAGAACGTTATTTATGAATATTCGTTGGAATATTATTTTAGGTGTCATCGCCCTGGCTTTATTAGGCTGGTATTATTCGCTTAATCAAGATCATGGCGATTTACAAAGCCTAATCAAAAAGCCTGATAGCCCGGAATACGTCGGTAATAAAATGGAAACTACCGTATTCTCGCCTGAAGGTAAAAAGCAATATCTCGCGATTTCCGATAAAGTGGAATATTACACACAAGACGGTCATACGGATTTTATTTCGCCGTTAGTCTATCTTTTTGATGTCTCTTTGGACAATAAAGACAAAGAAACGAAAACCGATAAAATTCAGTTAGAAAAACAAAATTGGAAACTTAGCGCACAAAAGGCAAAATTAACAAAAGATCAAATGCTCTATCTTGAAGGTAGTGTGGTTGCCGAGAGTCTTGATCCTTTATCTCGCCTACAACGCATTGAGACAGAAGCCGCAGTGATTAATTTAAAAACACAAGACATTACTTCCGATACACAAGTAAAAATTAACGGATTAAACTTTAATTCTAGTGGATTGAAGCTCGTCGGAAATTTACGTCAGCAAGTTGCAACTCTAAAGGAACAGGTAAAAACATATTATGAAATCAACAAACAATAAAATTCTGCTTTTAACGGCGTTAATGATGACTTCTTTATCTGCTTTTGCATTAAAAGACGATACCAATAAACCGATTAATATTGTCTCAGATAATCAATCTTTAGATATGGAAAACAGCGTCGTAACCTTTACGGATAACGTTGTAATTAC
>CAJMPC010000233.1:0-1989 GCA_905215245.1 uncultured bacterium
AAGAAATCATTATTACTCATAATATTTACCTACAACTTAACGAGTTAATTCATTTTTTTCGCTTTAGAACGGGAAATTCGGGTATCACCCACAATCCAGTCAAAGAATAAAATAATGGCCATCATCACGATGATTAAAATCGAACCGTACGCAATCGCAACACCATATTCACCATCTTCTACACGATTTAAAATATAGGCTGTTGCCACACGTGTATCAGCGGTGACTAAGAAGATAATCGCACTCACGGTAGTCATCGCACGAACGAAGCTGGTGACCAATGCAGAAAGTAACGCTGGTTTTAACAATGGTAAAACGATAAACCACAAGGTTTTCCATGAGCTACCTTTTAAAGAAAGAGACGCTTCATCAAGTGACTTATCTAATTGGCCAAGACCTGCAATTGCTGCACGCATACCAATTGGTAAATCACGCATGACCATTGAGATGATCACGATGATGCTAGTACCCGTAATGTAAAGCGGTGCATTGTTAAAGGCTAAAATATAAGATACCCCTGCAACGGTTCCTGGTACCGCAAAACAAAGCATGGTTAAGAACTCAAGGGATTTTTTACCTTGGAAATCTTTACGCACCACAATATACGCAATTAATAAACCGAAAAGTGCGGTCAATGGTGCGGCAATTCCTGCATAGATTAAGGTATTAATCAATGATGGCCATGCCCCATCGCTTAAGCCTTGTCCGAATAACATCGCATAGTTTTTCAAGGTTAAGGTGTAATCTACGCCCCAGTTTACGGTGAAACTACCGTAGAAAATACTGCCGTATAACGCTAAGTTAAAGAGTACCCAGAAACCAAGCATACCGATGATGGTATATTTCAAGCCGGTTGGTAAATCTTGCACGTCACCACGATAGGATTTGCCTGAAACGGTCACATAAGAGCGGTTACCAATCCAAATATATTGGATGATAAATACGGCTAATGAGAAGATTAAAAGCATAGAACCTAAAGTACTTGCTGAAGCATAATCTAGTTGTGAGCCCGCAATATAGAAGTAGATTTGTGTAGCGATGACGTCAAAGCTACCACCCAATACTAACGGGTTACTAAAGTCCGCTAAGGATTGGATAAACACGATTAAGAATGAGTTTGCCAATGCAGGACGCAATAATGGGAAAATAATATTAAAGAAGGTTTGATAACGATTTGCCCGCAAGGTGTAAGACGCTTCTTCAATTGATGGATGAACAGATTTTAATGCCCCATCTAAAATCATGAATGAAATCGGTGCAAAAGCAAGAATCTGTGCAATCGCAATCCCGTTGAAACCGTATAACCAGTTATGGTTCTCAAATCCAAATGTTGAAGCTAAGAACTCTGTCACATAACCAGAACGGCCAAGCATCAATGTTACCCCTAAGCCCACAACAAATGGTGGTGTAACGATTGGTAAAATAGAGAAAATTTTACCAATGAATGCCGTTCTACGAGCAATACGGGTGGTATAAAGTGCAAAAGCTAAACCGAAAATCGTTGATACGATACCTACAAAGCCAGATAAGAATAACGAGTTACTAATAACACGTACAATATAGCTTTGGGTCAGAATTCGCATCACTTGTTGCGGTGCAAAAGTATCACCGTCATAGAACATTGAAACAAAGATAGCCAATGTTGGATAAACGATGAAGAAGAAAATTAATAAGATAATGCAAAGTAAAGAGGCAATAATAAATTTATCCCCTTGCATTACTTTTAATTTGGCGAAGGAAAATGTCGCCAATGCGGTTAAACTCGCGATTAACACAATCACAGAATAACCCATGCTGACTTTATAAATTGTCGCACTGACAAAGATAAACAATATCGCCGCAGCAACAAGATAAAGCTCTGCTTTCGCTTGCGTATCCTTCGGTAATTTAAGAAGTGGCATCAATCCGTATAAAATAACCGGTAAAAACCATAATGCCGTAATATTTAACGAAGACCAACCCATTGCACCTAAGTATTCATCGCTTGTG
>CAJMPC010000234.1:0-1948 GCA_905215245.1 uncultured bacterium
ATTGCGGGATGAAACGCTTTCGCCATAAAACCAAACACTTCAGTTTTAAATTTGTTGTTATTCTCAGTGCCTTTATTTGGTTGATCTTAATGCCTTATTGGTATTTCTTTCTTGAATAATGTTGAGTACAGAATGACTTTCAGTAATAAAAAAGCCTAGAGAATATCTCTAGGCTTTTTAGTATGCGATTAGACTACTTAAAAATGAGGCGTCGATTTCGACTTTTCTTCACTTGTGAAAGTGTAATTAATCCCAACACAATGACATAGACAGCGAAAATAAATACCAACCATTGCACCATCGTGATGCCGAAAAGTGACCATTGGCTTTCGTTGCAGCTACCTGTCGGATTGAAGACCGCAGGTAGCCATTTATGTAATGGTAATGTTTCTGGAAAGTTTGGTATAAATTCACATTGCTTCCAGGGCGCTGGGTTCATTTGTAAATCGAGGTGTCGAATGGAGATCATTAATCCTTTGATTGCACTAAATAAACCCACAATAAGAGCAAGAATGCGGATAATAAGCGAATTTGGCGCTAAGGCACCAGTAAGACCAGCGATAAATAGCCCCACAACAGCTAAACGTTCGTAAACACAAAGTACGCAAGGTTGCAAACCCATGCCGTATTGAAAATAAAGTGCGGTCGACTCTAAGGCAAATGCAGTAAATGCCAAAAAGATCCACGCCGAACGCTTAAGGGACAATTGCTTAAAAAAGTCGAGCATTCTTTCTCCTTATGCTTCATTAAATTGGAAGAATTAAGCCAAGGTTTGCAAGCCAAATCGTCATTCCTGGTAGGATAAATTCGATTGCAAGGAAACCAACTAGCGTTAATACGATAGTGTAAGGCAATGCCATATAGACCATTCTACCATAAGAAAGTTTAATTAACGGTGCAAGCGATGATGTTAATAAGAACAAGAATGCGGCTTGACCGTTTGGTGTCGCGACAGAAGGTAAGTTTGTACCTGTATTGATTGCTACCGCAAGTAATTCGAATTGGTGTGGTGCAATAGCACCTGTCGCAAGCGCATGTTTCGCCTCATTAATGTAAACCGTTGCAACGAATACGTTATCCGAAATTGCGGAAAGTAAACCGTTGAAACCGTAGAATAGCGCTAACTGTGTTTTCTCTTCAGAACTTAATACGAAGTGAATAATTGGCGCAAAGAGTTTTTGATCGATAATCACCGCAACAATAGAGAAAAATACCACTAATAATGCAGTGAAAGGTAAACTTTCTTGGAATGATTTACCAATGGCATGTTCATCAGTTACACCTGTAAAGGTTGTTGCAAGAATAATCACACTTAAACCAATCAAGCCGACAGCCGCTAAGTGGAAGGCTAAGCCTAAGATTAACCAAACCGCGATAATAGCTTGGACAGAAAGACGAATCTTATCTTGTTTAGACATTTTTTTTGCATTTTCGCGATCTAAATCCGCTAAGACTTGCCATACTTCTTCTGGTAGTTTTTCGCCATAACCGAATGCTTTAAATTTTTCAACTAAAACACAAGTGAGTAATCCACAGATAAAGACAGGAATAGTCACAGGCGCCATACGGAAGAAGAATTCAATGAAATTCCATTTAGCTTGTTCTGCAATGATTAAGTTTTGAGGTTCCCCCACCATGGTCATGACACCACCGAGTGCGGTACCGACACCAGCATGCATCATTAAGCTACGTAAGAAAGAGCGGAATTTTTCTAAGGTTTCATGATTATTGATTTTGTTATCATCAGAAATATCAAGCGCATCTTGTAGTGTTTTACCGGATGCGACTTTGTGATAAACCCCATAGAAACCCATAGCAACACTGATGATTACAGCAACAACAGTAAGCGCATCTAAGAAAGCTGAAAGAAATGCAGCACTAAAACAGAATGCTAAAGAGAGAACGATTTTAGAACGAATACGCACTAATAATTTGGTGAAAACATAAA
>CAJMPC010000235.1:0-1939 GCA_905215245.1 uncultured bacterium
ATTGAATATTTATTGCGTTTTAGCGCTTGAACGAGATAAGGCGTACGAATAATTGATGTCAAAATGAGAGATAAAAAAGAGACCTTTCAATGAAAGGCCTCTCTTCGTATAGATAATCTTGTATCAATACAATTTAGAATGGAATGTTGTCATCAAATGCGTCCATTGGTGGCTCAGCTTGTGGTGCTGGCGCAGATTGTGCTGGACGAGATTGATAGCTTGGTTGTGGTGCTGATTGAGCTGGTGCATAACCGCCCATCTCTTGATTACGACCACCTAACATTTGTAAGTTATCACCTTGGATTTCAGTGGTGTAACGATCTTGGCCATTGTTATCTTGCCATTTACGGGTTTTTAAACGACCTTCAACATAAACTTGTGAACCTTTGCGTAAATATTGTCCCGCAATTTCCGCTAAACGACGATATAACACGATGCGGTGCCATTCGGTCACTTCACGGCGTTCGCCTGTGTTTTTATCTGTCCAGCTTTCACTTGTTGCCACGCTGATATTTGCTACCGCTTCGCCATTTGGCATCGTGCGGATTTCAGGATCATTACCTAAATTACCCACGATGATTACTTTATTAATACCTGCCATAGAATCCTCTATATTTTAGAAATAAGGTGAAAAATTTTGGCTATTTTGCCTTAAAAGAAACAAAAGATCCATAAAAATTAACTGGATATTTGCACAGATATTGAAATATGCGATAATGGTCGCAATTTTTGAATTTATTTTCTTAAGGCAATCGCTTTTTTTATGGATACTATCGACATTCGTGGGGCAAGAACCCACAACCTCAAAAACATCAATTTAACCATTCCGCGCGATAAATTAATTGTGATTACAGGCTTTTCCGGTTCGGGCAAATCTTCTTTAGCATTTGATACGCTTTATGCGGAAGGGCAGCGGCGTTATGTGGAATCGCTTTCAGCTTATGCGCGTCAATTCCTTTCGTTGATGGAAAAACCGGATGTGGATTCGATTGAGGGCTTGTCGCCGGCGATTTCTATTGAGCAAAAATCCACTTCTCATAACCCGCGTTCAACCGTGGGCACGATCACCGAAATTTACGATTATCTGCGTTTGCTGTTTGCTCGCGTAGGGGAGCCGCGTTGTCCGGATCATGATGTGCCATTAACGGCACAAACCATCAGCCAAATGGTGGATAAAGTTTTAAGCTTGCCTGAAGAAAGCAAAATGATGTTGCTAGCGCCCGTAGTGAAAAACCGTAAAGGTGAGCACGTTAAGCTGTTAGATAGTTTAGCGGCACAAGGTTATATTCGCGCAAGAATTGACGGTGAAATCTGTGATTTATCTGATCCACCAGAACTTGCTTTACAGAAAAAACATACCATTGAAGTGGTGGTTGATCGCTTCAAGGTGCGTGACGATCTTACCCAACGTCTTGCCGAGTCATTTGAAACCGCGCTGGAGCTTTCCGGTGGTACCGCGGTAGTGGCGGATATGGACGACCCGAAAGCGGAAGAGCTGCTGTTCTCCGCCAACTTCGCCTGCCCAATTTGCGGCTACAGTATGCGTGAACTGGAGCCGCGACTGTTTTCGTTTAACAACCCGGCGGGGGCCTGCCCGACCTGCGACGGCCTTGGCGTACAGCAATATTTCGATCCTGATCGAGTGATCCAGAATCCGGAACTGTCGCTGGCTGGTGGTGCGATCCGTGGCTGGGATCGCCGCAACTTCTATTATTTCCAGATGCTGAAATCGCTGGCAGATCACTATAAGTTCGACGTCGAAGCGCCGTGGGGCAGCCTGAGCGCGAACGTGCATAAAGTGGTGTTGTACGGTTCTGGCAAAGAAAACATTGAATTCAAATACATGAACGATCGTGGCGATACCTCCATTCGTCGTCATCCGTTCGAAGGCGTGCTGCATAATATGGAGCGCCGCTATAAAGAGACGGAATCCAGCGCG
>CAJMPC010000236.1:0-1937 GCA_905215245.1 uncultured bacterium
TTAAGTTTGCGCGTGCGGCATAAATAGCCGCGGTATAACCTGCAGGGCCTGAACCTAAAATTAATAATTTGCTGTGTTTAACGTCTGACATAAAGAATCCTTTGTTTATAAAATAAAGCATGGGGCTTTTGGAATTCGTTTATTATAAAGCCTTCATGCATAAAAAAATAGTTGATCGTATTAGTAAAGCAATGAATACAGCAATCGGCGATATTTATTGGTGATAGGATCCGCATTGCCAATGGCTGATAAAATAGATAAAAACTGTTGTTTAACTTCACCATTTTCTGCAGAAAGATCTTGTTTAAGAATGCTAAATAATAAATCCAATGCTTCTTCGTTTCGGTTGGCTTGATGTAGCTGAACTGCCAATTTCAACGCAATTTCAGGCGTTGGATTTTTCGCATAATCCGCTTGTAATTGCTGAATTTCTGGCGTATCAGCCGCTTTAATTAAAAGCTCAATCTGCGCTTGTAAGCCATGCCAACGGCTGTCGCGATCCTGAATCGGAATTTGCGCTAAAATATCTGCCGCAGGTTCCGTTTTCTTCATAGCGATATAGGTTTCGGCATAAAGTAATGCGACATCGCTGTTTTTCTTATCTGAAAGCTCCCAGGCTTCTTTCAGTAATGGAAGAGCAGAGTCATAATCTTCCACTTGTAAAAAATCTAAGGCTTTTTGGAATTTTAAATCTTCTTCTTTTGGCAAAATGACGCTTAAACGTTGTAATAAGCTGGTTTCATCTAATGCCCCTGGGAACGCATCTAATGCTTGTGCCTCTTTAAAAAGATAAGTTGTAGGCAACGCTTGAATACGAAATTGTGCAGTAATCATTTGCTCTGTTTCACAATTGACTAAGCCGAGGATAAATTGCCCTTGGTATTGTTCAGCAACACGTTGTAGAACTTTTGCAAAATCAGCTGATTCTTTATGGCTTGGCGCATAAAAGTTAATGACAAGCGGGGTTTCGACAGAACGTTGCAACGTTTCAGTTAGATTTTGTTCGTTGAGCTCAACGAAGAAAGGTAAATCTGCCATTTTTATTCCTTCATAAATGGAAAATGATGCCTGATTTTAACAAAGTGCGGTCAGTTTTAGAAATGTTTTACAGGAAAAGAAAAGGGCAGTGTTAATCTGCCCTTATTTACGATCTATTTTTATTCTTTTGTTTCTTCCACTTTATCTTCTGGAAGTACGAGGTTAAGAATTAAGGCTAGTAATGAACCTACAGTAATACCTGAACCGAGCACTTCTTTGAAAAAGTGCGGTAATTTATCAAGCAATTCAGGACGAGTCGTCACGGCTAAGCCACAACCAATAGAAATGGCGATGATTAAACCATTACGTTTGCTACGTGCGACTTTATCCAACATTTGGATACCCGCGGCGATAATCATCGCGAACATCATTAAGCCTGCACCGCCTAATACTGGTAATGGAATTGATACAATTAATGCACCGAATACAGGGAATAAACCCGCTAGCGCTAGAAGTACACCGGTTAGCGCAACCACGTGACGACTTGCCACGCCAGTTAGAGAAATGACACCAATGTTTTGTGAGAATGAAGAGAATGGTGTGGTGGACATAATGGCAGCTAGGGCAGATCCTAAACCATCGGCTAAAACGCCACCGCGCAAATGTTTGCCGGTGATTTCTGTTTGGGTTGCATTACCTAGCGCTAGGAAGTTACCGCTTGATTCAACGATCGTGACTAAATACGCAATGGACATGCCGATAATACCTGAAATTGGGAAGGCTAAGCCAAAGTGTAGTGGTTGTGGAATCGCGAAAATTTGTGCTTGTTTTACGCCTTCAAAGCTTACCCAGCCCATGGCTAAACAAACGATATAACCAGTCATCATCCCAATAACGATCGCCGCTGCAGAGAAAATCCCTTTACCCCATTGCACAAGGGCTACCACGATCACCAATAC
>CAJMPC010000237.1:0-1876 GCA_905215245.1 uncultured bacterium
TTGCAGGAAGGTTTTGACTTGTTAAAAATGAATTATTCCCTATTGAGCTATATTTCTGCTTTAGGGGCATATCGCAATAAAATGGCGCAATTACAACAAACTACCGAGTTTTTGTCAGACTTTTATCCTGTGGCGAAAAAGGTTTTATATGCACTGGAAAATATTGAAAAGCTTCGTCCAGAAATCTTTGAAAAGCTCCAAAATAGTATTGAACAAAGCCTTAAAAAAATTCAGTGGGATGAAACCCAAGCCAAAAACAATTCGGTCTTTGCGTTGCCATACCAGCAACTTAACTTGATTTCTCAATTGCTACCTCAGCTATATCGCTATTTCCAACATAGCCAGGTAGAACCAATGATCAAATAAAAACAAAGGAAAAACTGACCGCACTAACCCAAATTTTTTATTGTTCTCAGTGCGATAAATAGAGATAATACGCCACTTATGTAAAATAAATTTAGACACAATGACACATTACATTCTACTCATTATCAGCACCGCATTAATCAATAACTTTGTTTTGGTCAAATTCTTAGGACTTTGTCCATTTATGGGCGTGTCCAAAAAGATTGAAACGGCGATTGGTATGGGGCTTGCTACGACATTCGTATTAACTGTAGCATCACTGTGTTCTTATTTAGTCGATAATTATATTTTAATGCCGCTAAACGCCACATTCTTGCGCACGTTAGTCTTCATTTTAGTGATTGCCGTTGTGGTTCAATTTACCGAAATGGTGATCAATAAAACAAGCCCATCACTCTATCGCTTATTAGGGATTTTCTTACCCCTGATTACCACAAATTGTGCAGTACTCGGTGTGGCATTATTAAACGTTAATTTGGCACACAATTTAACCGAATCCGTCATTTATGGTTTTGGCGCCTCTTTAGGTTTTGCGCTAGTTTTAGTTTTATTTGCAGCATTGCGTGAACGCCTTGTTGCTGCAGATGTCCCTATTACGTTTCGTGGCTCGTCTATCGCATTAATTACGGCCGGTTTGATGTCTCTCGCCTTTATGGGCTTCGCCGGATTAGTAAAATGATTTATCTCTTGATGTTTATTACTGTAACAGTGATTTTTCTCGGATTATTTTGGAATAACACTAAAAAATAATGTTTATCTTAATTTCAGTAACCGTTCTCGCTTTAATTTTTGGTGCGATTTTAGGCTTTGCTTCGATTAAATTAAAAGTCGAAGCAGATCCCATCGTCGAAAAAATTGATGCCATCTTACCGCAAAGCCAATGTGGGCAATGCGGCTATCCTGGCTGTAAGCCTTATGCTGAAGCGATTGCTAATGGTGACGTTATCACAAAATGTGTGCCTGGCGGTCGTCCTACGGTAGTAAAAATTGCCGAAATCATGGGTGTTGATGTACCTGCAATGGATGATGTCGCTGAACCAGAAGAAATGGTTGCCTTTATTAATGAAAATATGTGTATTGGCTGTACTAAATGTATTCAAGCCTGCCCTGTTGATGCCATTATCGGTACAAACAAAGCCATGCATACTATTATTCCTGATCTCTGTACGGGCTGTGAACTTTGCGTAGCACCTTGTCCGACAGATTGTATTTCCATGATTAAAGTGAAAAAAGATATTGATAATTGGGACTGGAAGTTTGATCCTAAATTAGTCATTCCGGTTGTAAATACCACAGAAATCGAGAAAAAATTAGTGGTTGGGGAGTCGGAATCACATGGCTGATGTATTAACGAGATTTAAATCCGGCAAGATTTGGGATTTTAAAGGCGGTATTCATCCTCCTGAAATGAAATCTCAATCAAACCAATCCCCGATTAAGCAATCAGAGCTTGCTCATGATTTTTACGTGCCAATTAAACAACATGCCGGCACAGCGGGAAATGTATTAG
>CAJMPC010000238.1:0-1866 GCA_905215245.1 uncultured bacterium
AAAAAAATGAAGAAAACTGCGGAAGATTTCTTAGGTGAGCCAGTGACTGAAGCGGTAATCACTGTTCCTGCATACTTTAACGATGCTCAACGTCAAGCAACAAAAGATGCAGGTCGTATCGCAGGCTTAGAAGTTAAACGTATTATCAACGAACCAACAGCAGCAGCATTAGCTTACGGTTTAGATAAAGGCCAAGGCAACAAAACTATCGCTGTTTATGACTTAGGTGGTGGTACATTCGACTTATCTATCATCGAAATTGATGAAGTGGGTGGCGAAAAAACCTTTGAAGTATTGGCAACCAACGGTGATACTCACTTAGGTGGTGAAGACTTCGATAACCGTGTAATCAACTACTTAGTAGATGAGTTCAAAAAAGAACAAGGCGTTGATTTACGTAATGACCCACTTGCAATGCAACGTTTAAAAGAAGCAGGTGAAAAAGCGAAAATTGAACTTTCTTCTGCACAACAAACTGATGTGAACTTACCTTACATCACTGCAGATGCTACAGGTCCTAAACACTTAAACATTAAATTAACTCGTGCTAAATTAGAATCTTTAGTAGAAGATTTAGTGGCTAAATCACTAGAACCTGTAAAAGTTGCATTAAAGGATGCTGGCTTAATTGCATCACAAATTGATGATGTTATCCTAGTGGGCGGTCAAACCCGTATGCCATTAGTACAACAAAAAGTAGAAGAATTCTTCGGTAAAGCACCTCGTAAAGATGTGAACCCAGATGAAGCCGTTGCTATCGGTGCAGCAGTTCAAGGTGGTGTATTAGCAGGTGATGTAACTGATGTATTATTGTTAGACGTAACACCGTTATCTTTAGGTATCGAAACCATGGGTGGTGTAATGACTACCTTAATTGAGAAAAACACGACGATTCCAACTAAGAAATCGCAAGTGTTCTCAACAGCAGAAGATAACCAAAGTGCAGTAACCATTCACGTGTTACAAGGTGAACGTAAACAAGCATCAGCGAATAAATCTTTAGGTCAATTCAACCTTGAAGGCATCAACCCTGCTCCACGCGGTATGCCACAAATTGAAGTAACCTTCGATATCGACGCTGACGGTATTATCCACGTTTCTGCGAAAGATAAAGGTACGGGTAAAGAACAACAAATCACCATCAAAGCCTCTTCTGGTTTAAGTGATGAAGAAATTCAACAAATGGTTCGTGATGCTGAAGCAAACGCTGAAGCAGACCGTAAATTTGAAGAATTAGTACAAGCTCGCAACCAAGCAGATCACCTTGTACACAGCACACGTAAACAATTAGAAGAAGCCGGTGATAAAGTTCCAGCTGAAGATCGTGCAGCAATTGAAAGCGCATTAAGCGATTTAGAAACTGCAGCGAAAGGCGAAGATAAAGCAGCAATCGAAGCTAAACTTCAAGCGCTTGCAGAAGTTGCTCAAAAACTTGCTCAAGCAGCTCAACCACAAGCTGATGCACAACAAGCTCAAAGCAACAGCAAACCAAATGATGATGTTGTTGATGCAGAGTTTGAAGAAGTGAAAGATAACAAATAATTTCACTTGAACCAAAATCGAAGGGCGTAGCAATACGCCCTTTTGGTGTATTCATTAAATGCCATTTTTCCTGACTTTATTTGAAAAAGTGAAGTCAGAAAAAATACATTAGTAGGATAAATCACGTGAATACTCTACCGGATCATTTGGTAGCGTTAATGTTGAGCATTTCCACATTACAAACCCAAAGTGTAAAAAACGTTATCGAAAACGACCGCACTTTACCCCAAAACAAACACAACTAAAGAAAAAAACAATGAAATTCGAAACGAAATGCCTCCATGCTGGCTATAGCCCTAAAAACGGTGAGCCACGTGTTCAACC
>CAJMPC010000239.1:0-1860 GCA_905215245.1 uncultured bacterium
TGAAGATGGTTGTGTGATCTCTATGGGCGTATTCATTGGTCAATCAACAAAGATTTACGATCGTGAAACAGGTGAAGTATTCTATGGTCGTGTACCAGCTGGTTCTGTAGTGGTTTCAGGTAGTCTTCCATCAAAATGTGGTAAATACAGCTTATACTGTGCAGTGATCGTGAAAAAAGTTGATGCAAAAACTTTAGGTAAAGTAGGTATCAACGAATTATTACGCTCTATTGAAGAGTAATTAAAATACCATAAAAAATGACCGCACTTGATAGACAAAGCGCGGTCATTTTCTTTTCTAAATTAGCGAATTATTTTTTTCTTGCTAACATTGTCGCAAATTTTAATTTAATGCGATTGCCATTTTCATCGGTTTTGTGTAACTCGCCCATATTTTCGTTGTATTCTAAGAATTCCCAATCTTTGTAGTATTCTTTTAATTCACCTTCCGAGAACGTAAATGAGAAGGCTAGTGGGCAAGGCACCTCAGGCGTAGACATGGCTGCTACAATTAAATTATAACCACCTGGGTTGGTGTGTTCTTGCATATTCTTAATAATGGCTGGAATTCGCTCACGATTTAAGAACATAAATACCACGGTAGATAAAATGAAGTCGTAGTTTTCTTGAATATTGGCGGTGTTAATATCATAAACAGCAGTCTTAATATTCAAGTTTTCTTTATCTTTGGTTTCATTTAAGAAGGCTATGCTGTTTTCGTTGTGATCCCAAGAGGTTACGTCATAGCCTTTTAAACTTAAATAAAGGGAATTACGACCTTGTCCACAGCCCAAATCTAGCACTTTACAAGGTTTGATAATTTTAGCTGCATCAACTACATCACCGTGCGTTGCGGTCATATTGTATTTTTTGCTGAAGTAGTCTTCTTTTTTGCAATAGAAACCAAGCGTACATTCTAAGTCATCAGAAAGAGCTTCAACTCGGTGCCAGGCTTGTGGCTCGACAAACGGAATGTTACTTTCTGGGGTGAAAATATGTTCAGTAATGACATCACCATTTTCGGTTAGCTCATAAAACTTAAGTTTACCTTTTAGCACTATTAGTTTGCCCCAAGTTCCCACTTTAGTATTGTGTTTTTCTTGGAACATTTTAGGTAGTTTATCTTTTGTCCAAACCGGCATTTGTTTATAGCAGATAAGTTCGTTTGTCATAATGAATTCCTTTTAATTTGCGTGATAAATAGCTGATTGATATGGTAGGGTATTTGGTTCTATTTGGCAATAAAAAAGGCGACCGAAGTCGCCTAAATATTAAATTATTTTACTTGCATACCGGCAGTAACACCGCTATCAGCTGAAAGTAAGAATAAATCACTTCCGCCAGTACCAGCAGAAAGAATCATTCCTTCTGATACACCAAATTTCATTTTACGTGGAGCAAGGTTTGCAACCACAATAACAAAACGACCTTCTAATTCTTCAGGTTTGTTGTAAGCTGCTTTAATGCCAGAGAATACTTGGCGAGTATGGTCACCTAAATCTAATTCAAAACGTAAGAGTTTATTAGATTCTGGTACCGCTTCGCATTTCAGCACTTTTGCCACACGCATATCAATTTTAGCAAAATCATCAATGGTAATGGTGTCAGCAATAGGTTCGACATTTGAAAGTGCGGTCGCTTTTGCCGCTGTTTTTTCTGTCGCTTTGTTTGCTTCAGCGAAAAGTGCTTTAGTTTCTTCTATTACCGCATCAATTTGTTTTTTCTCTAAACGAGAGAAAAGCGCTTTAAATGGCGTAAGTTGATGACCTAATAGTGGTTGTGCAATGTTATTCCAAGTCAGTTCTGTTTGTAAGAACGCTTCTGCACGTTCAGCCAGTTTTGGAAGAACCGGTTTTAAGT
>CAJMPC010000240.1:0-1847 GCA_905215245.1 uncultured bacterium
GTTCAACCAAACCATCAATTATTCCATACCCATTCGCCAGTTTGGCTTGTGGGTTCAATTCCACGAGATATGTCTGAATTCCCTGATTTCTGTGAGCAAATTTTACTGCCAGAAAACTATGATTTTGATCTATTGATGACAGAATTGGGTAAGCGACAAGTGAATTCTGTTTGGGTTGAAGCCGGCGCCAATTTAGCGGGTAGCTTGATTGAACAACATGCTGTAGATGAATTAATCATTTATGTCGCCCCGAAACTCTTGGGAGATAACGCTCGAGGATTATGCCAACTCCCACATTTGGAAAAACTTGCGGATGCCCCATTGTGGCAATTGCAAGAATGTGAAAGAATTGGGGATGATTTAAAGCTCAGTTATTTACCTAACTTATTAATAAAAGAATAAAAAATGTTTAAAAAACTTTTCCACTCCGCCCTTTGGGGGCTTGCTGCGGCAGGCGTTATTTTATTTGCCGTTCCTAAGCTCAATAACAGCAGCCTTTTCTCTGCTGATGATATCGTTTCGTTTAATAGTGCTGTGAGAATTGCTTCTCCTGCCGTGGTGAACGTGTACAACCGCTCTTTTTCTTCTGCCAGCATTAATGATAGCGATCAATTACAGGTAAATAATTTAGGTTCTGGCGTGATTATGACCAAAGACGGTTATATTCTTACCAATAAACACGTTATCCAAAATGCTGATCAAATTGTGGTGGCACTGCAAAACGGCAATATTTATGAAGCGAATTTAATCGGTTCGGATAATTTGACGGATCTTGCGGTATTAAAAATCAAAGCAACCGATCTTTCCACGATTCCACAAAATAAAGAGCGCCAAGTACGTGTTGGTGATATTGCTCTGGCTATTGGTAACCCGTATAACCTCGGTCAAAGTGTTTCCCAAGGGATTATCAGTGCGGTAGGGCGTAGTGCCGTAGGGGATTCTTTAGGTCGTCAAAACTTTATTCAAACAGATGCATCAATTAACCGCGGTAACTCTGGTGGCGCTTTAATTAACTCAGCTGGCGAATTAGTGGGGATCAGCACGTTAAGTATTGGTAAAACAGCCAATGAAATTGCAGAAGGTCTGAATTTTGCGATTCCAATCAGTATTGCTAATGATGTGTTGTATAAAATTATTCGCGATGGACGCGTGATTCGTGGTTATTTTGGGGTACAAAGTGAAATCACCGCTAACTCAAACGGTGGCATTGTGATTACAGGTGTGACCGCCAATAGCCCGGCAGCGAAAGCGGGGATTCAAGTGGGCGATGTGATTTTACGTTTAAATAAACAAGATAACTTATCTATTCGTGAAATGATGCAAATTATTAGTGATACTAAACCGAATACAGAAGTCATCGTCACAATTTCACGTTTAGGTAAAATGATTGATCTTCCCGTGATTATTGAAGAGTTGCCATCTAACTAAGGATATATTGTGGAAGTTAAAACCAGTCACTTTTTTGCCTGTTTAGATCGTCTTCGCTTAATTCAGCGTTGGTCATTGATGCGCAATATTGAAAAGGAAAACTTGGCAGAGCATAGCCTGCAAGTTGCCTTTGTGGCACAAGCCTTAGCCATTATTAAAAATCAATTTTTTGGTGGGGAAGTGAATCCTGAGCGTATTGCGGTGATGGCGATGTATCATGATACTTCTGAAATTTTTACTGGTGATTTGCCGACCCCAATTAAATATTTTAATTCTGAAATCACTCATGCTTATAAAGATATTGAAGCAGCTGCAGAATTGCATTTAATTAGTTTGCTTCCGACTGAATTGCAAGAGAGTTTTGCACCATATTTAGATAGTGAGCAATTTAGTCCAGAAGAAAAGCATTTAGTTAAACA
>CAJMPC010000241.1:0-1841 GCA_905215245.1 uncultured bacterium
CAGTTTATTTAACTCAATAATTTCACTGACTTTTACATCATATTTGTTCGCCAGGCTACCAATGCTTTCACCTGGTTTCACTTTATGGCGTACGCCGCTGTCTTTGACATCGGAAGTGCGGTCAGATTTTTCGGTGTTTTTCTCTTCTTTTTTAGTTGGTTCTTCCGCTTTTTTGCCTTTGCCATTATCTGGAATCTTAATGGTTTCATTTAACCAAAGTTCTTTGCGTTTCAGTTTATTTAACTCAATGATTTCACTGACTTTGACATCATATTTGTTTGCTAGGCTACCAATGCTTTCGCCTGATTTCACTTTATGGCGAATACCGCTGTCTTTCACATCGGAAGTGCGGTCAGATTTTTCATCATTTTTGTCGTTTGATTTTGTAGATTTGCTGTCTTGCTCATCACTAGGTGGAACAGCAATCGCTTTTAAATTACCATTGCGATAAGCAACTAAGCCTTCATAAATCATATAAGCAATACGACGACGATAAGCAATGGTATTCAGTTTTTGTTCTTCTTCCATATTGGAAAGGAAACCTGTTTCCACCAGAACAGAAGGAATATCGGGTGAACGCAATACGCCAAGGCTTGCATGTTGTGGCGTGCTACGACTTAATGAAGTCACGCGAGCAAAGCGACGTAAAATACTGTTGCCGAGTTCATAACCTGTGCGTTGGCTGTGACCAAATTGCAGGTCGAGTACAGTTTGATCTAAATATTTGTCATTGTTATTGGAAAGTACTTTTCCTGCACCACCTAAAAGCTCAGAGCGTTTTTCATCGTCTTCTAACCATTGACCCATTTCATCGTTGGCGCGACGATTGGATAGCACCCAAACAGATGCACCACGTTGGTCTGCATTAAGAGAGGAGTCGGCATGGATAGACACGAGAAAATTTGCTTTATATTTACGTGCAATTTCAGAGCGTTCCGGCACGGAAATGTAGTAATCGCTACTGCGTGTTAAAACACCTTTGAAATTAGGATCTTTATCTAATAAGGCTTTTAATTCTCGTGCAATAGAAAGGGTGACATTCTTTTCATAAATGCCGAGATTTTTTCCGATAGCACCGGGATCTTTACCGCCATGGCCGGGATCAATGGCAATTGTCCATTGTGGTGCGGCAAATACGGTAGTAGAAATTAGAGAAAATATTCCAAAAAGAAACGAAAATTTTGCTTTCATGTAAGTCAGTTTTATAGTTGTGTCAAAATATGCTCGCCCACTGAGTTTTGAGCAATTAGCATAATGTTTCGAGCATCGTCGTAATAATCAATATTCACCAATAAATCAGCCTCAGGCAAGATGCCCTCACCTTTTTCTGCCCATTCGATTAAGCAGATGCAATTTTGGCTGAAATAATCACGAATACCCATAAATTCCAATTCTTCAGGATCGGCAAGACGATATAAATCAAAGTGATAAATCATTTTTCCTGCAATGCTATATTCTTCCACTAAGGTATAAGTAGGACTTTTGACATTGCCTTGGTAGCCTAAACCTTGCACCATTCCACGAGTCAGGGTGGTTTTTCCTGCACCGAGATCGCCATTAAAATAAAGTACAATAGCGTTATCTTTCGGTTGTTTTACAAGCACTTTTGCGAGTTTTTTACCAAAACGGAGCATTGTGCCTTCATCAGGAATGTATTGGGTTAATTTAGTCATTCTTAGAGTGATTTTTCAGGTTAAAATTTCTAGGGGATTTTATCGTATTTTGAAGGGAATATGTAGGGAAATACAATAAAAAAATCCGCTGCTTTTCAGCAACGGATTGAGAATTTGGAGCGGGAAACGAGGCTCGAACTCGCGACCCCGACCTTGGCAAGGTCGTGC
>CAJMPC010000242.1:0-1816 GCA_905215245.1 uncultured bacterium
CAGAGGATGAATTTATTTTTCCTTTTAGTATGCCTGCAGGGTTACCGCTAGAAGAGCACATTAAGGTCGCACAATTAGATAATCAGGAAGATGTGGCTTATCGTGAGCATTTAGTCCAGTCTTACGGTAAATATAAGCAAATGGTCAGTGGTATTCATTACAATTTTCAAATTGATCCTAAGTTTATTGATGCCTTATTTCATGCACAAAATGAAACACAAAGTGCGGTTGATTTTCAAA
Source organism: uncultured bacterium (assembly GCA_905215245.1). Taxonomy (GTDB): domain Bacteria; phylum Pseudomonadota; class Gammaproteobacteria; order Enterobacterales; family Pasteurellaceae; genus Haemophilus_D. Next base: position 241 of record CAJMPC010000242.1, read on the forward strand.
ATGATTTTTACCTAAAAATAGCAAAAAACTTCTTACGCTATCAATGGATTCTGCTTTATCTGTTTTCTGCGACACCGACGGTAGAGGAAAAATATTTCAGAGGCAATTCACCCCTTAAACCGCATCAATATGTGCGGAGTTTACGTTCAGGGAAATATGGTTATGTGAATGATCCAAAGATCTCTGTCTCTTATGACAGTTTGCAAGAGTATGTTGAGACGTTAGAACGTTGGGTGAAATCGGGTGATTTGATTGCGGAAAAAGAGTTTTACTCAAGTGTACGTTTGCGTGGTGCTAAAAAAGCGCGAGATTTACTTGAAAAAGGAATCCAATACTTGGAATTCCGTTTGTTTGATCTCAATCCGTTTGCACCTTATGGAATGGAACTTGCTGATGCGAAATTCATTCATTATTTTATTTTGTTAATGGCATGGCTTGATGATACCGCTGATCAAGAAGGGATTAAATTAGGTAAAGCACGTCTTGATGAAGTGGCATGGGAAGACCCAAGAGAACTGAGTGTTTATGCGGTAGAAGGGGAATTAGTCCTCCTTGAAATGCTCAAAATGCTTGAGCAACTCAATGTGAGTGATGAGATTAAAACGATTGTTAAAGACAAATTAGGGCAATTTGCGGACCCAAACCAAACGCTTTGTGCGAAAGTAGTCGCGGCAATTGAACAGGTTGGCAGTTACCAACAGTTAGGGGCGGATATCGCGCAATCCAATAAAGCAAAAGCCTTTGAACGTTTTTATGCATTAAGTGCGTTTGATAATATGGAACTGTCCACACAGGCGTTATTGTTTGATGCAATTCAAAAAGGATTAAAGATTGAGATTTTAGATGAACACGATCAATTTATCAGTCTTCAATTTGGCGATCATTTGGAATATGTCAAAAACGGTAATATGACTTCTCACGATAGCTATATTTCTCCACTCATCATGGAAAATAAAGTGGTGACGAAGAAAGTGTTAGCGAAAGCCGGATTTAATGTACCGCAAAGTATCGAGTTTACTGATGTGAAAAGTGCGGTCGAAAATTTCCCACTTTTTGAGAATCGAGCCGTCGTGATTAAGCCAAAATCAACGAATTTTGGTTTAGGGATCAGTATTTTCCAACAAAGTGTAACGAATAGAGAAGATTTTGCAAAAGCAGTAGAAATTGCTTTCCGTGAAGATAAAGAAATCATGGTTGAAGATTATCTACAAGGCACCGAATATCGTTTCTTTGTGCTGGGTGATCAAACCTTAGCCGTCTTATTACGTGTTCCAGCAAATGTCATTGGAGATGGTGTACATACCGTTGCTGAATTAGTTGCGGATAAAAATAATCATCCTTTACGGGGTGATGGCAGTCGTACACCATTGAAAAAAATTGCATTAGGGGATATTGAGCAGTTGCAGCTTAAGGAACAAGGCTTAACCGTGGATTCTATTCCAGCGAAAGATCAACTTGTCCAATTACGTGCGAATTCCAATATTAGTACAGGCGGTGATTCTATTGATATGACGGATGAAATGCATGCTAGTTACAAAGAGATTGCTGTCGGGATTAGCAAAGCAATGGGGGCGGC
>CAJMPC010000243.1:0-1802 GCA_905215245.1 uncultured bacterium
CGAAATGCCTGCGTGCGCCATCAGGAAGTTTAATTCTTCATTATGCACAAGTAATGGTTGGTGGCGTAACCAATGTATCAGTTCATCAAAATCGGGCGCATTAAAAATGGCATCGACACGATCACGCGGTTTTACCTTTTTAATACCCAGTGCGGTCGCAATTAAATGTAAATCGTGATTCCCTAGTACGGTTTGCGCCGCATTACCAAGTGATTTTACGAAACGAAGACATTCAAGTGATTTATCCCCACGCGCGACAAGATCCCCCACAAGATAAAGTTTATCTTGCGTAGGATTGAAATCTACACGTTCTAATAAAAGCTGTAATTCATCATAACAGCCTTGCAAATCACCGACGAAATAGGTTGCCATTTTTGACCGCTCTTTTTACTCTTCTGAATCTAAGATTTCATCTTTATTGATGTCAGCTGGTGGATTATCTGCCAACCAGTTCGCTAAGTGCGCATAATCTGCGATAGCCAAATTTTCTGCACGTGCATTTAAATCAATACCAAGTGCGGTCAGATTTTCAGGTGAAAATAATGTTGAGAGTGCATTACGCAGCGTTTTACGGCGTTGATTGAACGCTTGGGAGCAAACACGGTTCAACCAATATAAATCTTTTACAGGGTGCGGTAATTCTTTATGCGGAATTAAACGCACAACGGCTGAATCCACTTTCGGTGCAGGTTTGAAGGCCGAAGGTGGTACTTCAAGTACAGGCATCACTTGGCAGAAATATTGCGCCATAATGGTTAAACGACCGTAAGCTTTGCTATTAGGTCCTGCGCATAAGCGTTTGACCACTTCTTTTTGCAGCATAAAGTGCATATCTTGAATCACATCATGATACTTAAACAAGTGGAACATCAATGGGGTGGAAATGTTGTAAGGCAAGTTACCAAATACACGTAATTTTTGCCCTTTTTCTGCTAAATTTTCTTTTGTATAAAGCTCACCAAAATCAAATTGCATCGCATCCGTTTCAATGACGGTGAGCTTTTGATGTAAAAATGGATGATGACGTAAACGTTCGGCAAGATCTCGGTCAAGCTCGACCACCGTAAGACGATCGACAAGCTCTCCAACAGGCTCCGTTAATGCACCAAGCCCTGGGCCAATTTCTACTAAGAATTGATTCGGTTGTGGATGAATTGCCGCCACGATACCTTGAATCACAGAAGTATCATGTAAAAAGTTTTGCCCAAAGCGTTTACGGGCTGTATGGCCTAAGTGTTTTTTTGAGTTCATAAAATAGTCTAGTAAATGATAAAGTATGTGGTTTATATATTTAAATATCTAGCCACTCTGGTTTTATTTCTCTCGGGGAGATCTCATTAACATTATCATGGTAATGAATAATATGGCATGCATTCTTAGAATTTGGATGCCAATGTGTAAAATTTTCTTTGTCTTGCGAGTAAAAACAAATCATAGGTCTATTTAACCCTGAAGCAATATGAATCGTTGATGTATCTACCGAAATAAGTAGGGCACAGTTTCTAATCAACTCAATGGTATGGTAGATCGTTGTGTGAGGATTTGGGTAAACAAATACATCATCAAATTGATTAGCGATTCTACTTAAATGCTCATGAGTATCAGGCGTTGCAAGTAAGACTAGCTGATGTTTATGAGAGTCTCTAATATATGTTAAATAATCTATAATGTGAGCATCATCAAACTTTCTATTTTTGCCATTTCCATAGAAGTTAAAGGTAATAAAGTTATTTAACTTGTTGTCCGTAATAAACTGAAGAATTTCTTCTTTAATTAAGTCATCTTGTGGAATGTCATAGCGA
>CAJMPC010000244.1:0-1744 GCA_905215245.1 uncultured bacterium
TACCTGCCTGTCACGCAGGGGGTCGCGGGTTCGAGTCCCGTCCATTCCGCCAATTAAGCCGAGATAATGAAGCACCAGAAGGTGCTTTTTTTATGCCCGAATTTTACCTGCCAGCCAACATTCGCTATAATTAACCAAATTTACACTTTACAGAGATATTTTTTATGACAACTCCTGTCGTTGCCTTAGTGGGTCGCCCAAACGTAGGTAAATCCACCCTATTCAACCGTTTAACCCGTACTCGTGATGCGCTTGTCGCAGACTTCCCTGGTTTAACCCGAGATCGTAAATACGGCCATGCCAATATTTCTGGCTATGATTTTATTGTGATCGATACCGGCGGTATTGATGGCACAGAAGAAGGCGTTGAAGAAAAAATGGCGGAACAATCCTTATTAGCGATTGAAGAAGCCGATGTAGTGCTTTTCTTAGTAGATGCGCGTGCAGGTTTAACGGCTGCAGACATTGGCATAGCCAATTACTTACGCCAACGTACTAATAAAACAACCGTCGTGGTGGCAAACAAAACTGATGGTATTGATGCAGATTCACACTGTGCGGAATTCTATCAATTAGGCTTAGGTGAAATTGAACAAATCGCCGCATCACAAGGCCGTGGCGTGACTCAATTAATGGAGCAAGTACTTGCACCTTTAGCAGAAAAATTACAAGAAAACGAAGCAGAAAATGACCGCCCTTCTTCTGATGAAGAAGAAAAAGATGAATGGGATCACGAATTTGACTTCGATTCAGAGGAAGATACGTCATTAATTGATGAAGCATTAGACGAAGAGCTTGAAGAAGAACAAGATAAAAATATCAAAATTGCGATTGTAGGCCGTCCAAACGTTGGTAAATCGACATTAACCAATCGTATTTTAGGTGAAGATCGCGTGGTCGTTTACGACATGCCAGGCACAACACGTGACAGTATCTACATTCCAATGGAACGCGATGGGCAACAATACACCTTGATTGATACAGCGGGTGTGCGTAAACGTGGAAAAGTACATTTAGCCGTTGAGAAATTCTCTGTCATCAAAACATTACAAGCGATTCAAGATGCAAACGTGGTGTTACTCACAATTGATGCGCGTGAAAACATTTCAGACCAAGATCTCTCTCTACTTGGCTTTATCTTAAATGCAGGACGCTCACTCGTGATCGTCGTGAATAAATGGGATGGCTTAGAGCAAGATGTGAAAGATCGCGTCAAATCTGAATTAGATCGCCGTCTTGATTTCATCGACTTTGCCCGTGTGCATTTTATTTCTGCTTTACACGGCAGTGGCGTGGGGAATCTTTTTGATTCGATTAAAGAAGCTTATGCTTGTGCGACGCAAAAAATGACAACTTCCCTTCTCACCCGTATTTTACAAATGGCAACGGATGAGCATCAACCACCAATGATTGGCGGTCGTCGTATTAAATTAAAATATGCTCACCCAGGTGGTTATAACCCACCAATTATCGTGGTGCATGGTAACCAAATGGATAAATTACCGGATTCATACAAACGTTATTTATCTAATTATTATCGTAAGAGTTTGAAAATTATTGGTTCGCCAATTCGCTTGCTATTCCAAGAAGGTTCAAACCCATTCGCAGGTAGAAAAAATAAACTCACACCAAACCAATTACGTAAACGTAAACGTTTAATGAAGTTTATCAAAAAAGCGAAACGCTAATCTTAACAAACAAAGAGCGGTCAAAAATCACTGTAAATTTTGACCGCTCTTTTTAT
>CAJMPC010000245.1:0-1731 GCA_905215245.1 uncultured bacterium
ATCTTTTATTTGAGCGTATTGCAAATAAAGATAATGAGAATCACGAAAAACACCGAATTGCGATCCATCCTGAACTCGTCATTCGCAAATCAGTTCGCAACCTTAAATAAACATTAAACTTTTTGACCGTACTTTGAATTTTATCTAAAAAAGTGCGGTCATTTTTTTACTTATTTTAGCTTTTTTGATTTAATGCAAGTTTTCGACGTATAGCATTTGATCCCGATACATATTTTTGATTATATCTCTCCTAGTTTTATTTTTTTCTTTATCGGAGTTTATATGACTGATGAATATCGTACTCTCCGTCATAACATTAATATGTTAGGGCGTTTTCTTGGAGAAACCATTAATGATGCGCAAGGCGAAGACATTCTTACCTTAATTGAAAATATTCGCCAATTATCCAAACAATCTCGAGCGGGCGATAGCCAAGCGCGTAAAACATTGTTGGATACTCTTTCCACCATTTCAAATGAAAATATTATTCCTGTAGCGCGTGCATTCAGCCATTTTCTTAACTTAACAAATATTGCTGAACAATACCAAACCGTCTCTCGCCAACATAAAGATTTACAATCTTCTAATCGTTCACTAAGTGCTTTATTTCAACGCTTAAAAGCATTAAATGTTTCAAAAGAAGAAGTTTACAAAACCGTTGAAAACTTGCTCATTGAGCTAGTATTAACCGCACACCCAACCGAAACTACGCGTCGTTCTTTAGTGCATAAACACGTTGAAATCAATAAATGCTTAAGTAAATTAGAGCATGATGACTTAACACCTAAAGAACGCAGCATTATTGAACGCTTATTGCTTCGTTTGATTGCTGAAGCTTGGCATACCAATGAAATCCGTACCATTCGCCCTACGCCATTTGATGAAGCAAAATGGGGATTTGCCATGATTGAAAATAGCCTATGGCAAGGTGTACCAGAATTCTTACGTCAATTAAATGAACATGCTCGTGAATTCTTAGGCTACGATTTACCTGTGGGCTTACGTCCTGTCAGAATTTCTTCTTGGATGGGGGGAGACCGTGATGGTAACCCGTTTGTCACCTCAAAAATAACCCAACAAGTGCTCTATCTTGCTCGTTGGAAAGCAGCAGATTTATTCTTAAATGACATCAAATCCCTTGCCGATGAATTATCCATGGTGAAATGTACGCCAGAATTTACCGCAAAATATGGTGAGCATTTAGAGCCTTATCGTTTTGTGGTCAAAGAACTTCGTACAAAACTTATCGCGACCCTTGATTACTTTGAAGATTGCATGGCTAATCGTCCACCACGCATAAGCCAAGCGGATATCATCATGGAAGATAATCAACTTTGGGAACCGCTCTATGATTGCTATCAATCATTAATGGCATGTGGCATGCGGATTATTGCCAATGGTTCATTATTAGATATTTTGCATCGCATTCGCTGTTTTGGTGTCACGCTTTCACAAATGGATATCCGTCAAGAAAGTACTCGCCATACAGATGCTATTGCAGAAATCACCCGTTATCTTGGCATTGGTGATTATGCACAGTGGAGCGAGGCAGAGAAACAATCTTTCTCAGTACGTGAATTGAATTCTCGTCGCCCATTAATTCCAACCCATTGGAAGCCGTCTGCAGAAACCCAAGAAATTTTAGAGACTTGCAAAGTCATTGCCCAACAAAAACAAGGCGTAATTGCTTGCTATATTATTTCCATGGCGAGAAGTGCCTCTGATGTGCTT
>CAJMPC010000246.1:0-1728 GCA_905215245.1 uncultured bacterium
CCATCTGCGCGGTGTAATACTTTTAATGCACCTTGTTCATCGTGATCATAGCTCGCAATACACACGGTTTCTACGAAACGAATATTTAATTCGCGAGCAAGTACCGCTGCTGGGAATAAACCACCACGGCTTACTGCGATGATACCTTTCCACTGAGTGGCAGGAAGTAAACGTTCCGCTAATTTGCGGGCATGCATTTGGAACATATCCCAAGTCACAACATATTTTTCGCTCATAACAAATACCTTAAACTTTGTCGCTAAATAAAAAAATTGCGGAATTTTAACCTGAAATGGCGTTTTATGCTATGATTTCCGCAAAAATTTTAATGAAAAAAGGAGTTCATTATGTCAGAAATTACCACATTACAACCGCAATTACTTTGGAAATGGTTTGATCAAATTTGTGCGATTCCACATCCTTCACATCATGAAGATGCGCTCGCGACCTTTATTGTTAACTGGGCAAAAGAAAAACAATTTTTTGCCGAGCGTGATGAAGCCGGTAATGTATTAATCCGTAAACCAGCCACAGCAGGAATGGAAAACAGCCAACCTGTTGTGTTACAAGCACATTTAGATATGGTTCCGCAAGCGAATGAAGGCAATCCACATAACTTCGCTCAAGACCCAATTCGCCCTTATATTGATGGGGATTGGGTGAAAGCACAAGGTACCACACTTGGCGCAGATAACGGCATCGGTTTAGCGTCCACTTTAGCGGTATTAGAAAGTACCGATATTGCACACCCACCACTTGAAGTGTTACTCACCATGACTGAAGAAACCGGCATGGATGGTGCCGTACACCTTCGTCGTAACTGGTTAAAATCAGAAATCTTAATTAATACCGATACCGAAGAAATCGGTGAAATCTATATTGGTTGTGCTGGTGGGGTGAATGCTAATGTTGAGTTACCTATTCACCGTGAAACCAATTCATTCAGTCACGCTCTACAAATTAACTTAAAAGGTTTACGAGGCGGTCACTCTGGTTGTGATATTCACACCACACGTGCGAATGCAATTAAAGTATTGGCGCGTTTATTAGCAAAACTTTCACAAAATCAACCGCACTTTGCCCTTGCAGAAATTCGCGGAGGCTCAATTCGTAACGCGATTCCACGTGAAGCCGCCGCAACCATTTGCTTCAATCATGATGTAGAAAGCGTAAAAAGTGCGGTCAAAAATTTTGAAGTTTTATTGAAAGAAGAGCTTGTTATCGCTGAACCAAACTTAACCTTAACTGCTGAGCAAGTTGAAAATCCACAACAAATCTTCACGCTTGAAACCACCAAAAAAGTGATTAATTTTCTGAACGTCTTACCAAATGGCGTTATCCGCAACAGTGATGTCATCAAAAATGTCGTGGAGAGCTCGTTGAGCATTGGTGTATTAAAAACCCTTGAAGATAAAATCAAAGGCACGATTCTTATTCGCTCACTTATTGAAAGTGGTAAAGAGTATGTAGGAGAAACCTTAACTTCACTTGCTGAACTCACTGGTGCAACGGTCAAATTCTCAGGTTCTTACCCTGGTTGGAAACCGGTAAACGACACGGCAATTTTAGCCTTAATGAAAAAACATTATGCAAAAGTGCTTGGCAAAGAGCCTGAGATTAAAGTGATTCATGCGGGTCTTGAATGTGGCTTGTTGAAAGAACATTATCCGAATATTGAGATGATTTCTGTAGGGCCAACTATTCGTAATGCGCATTCGCCAGATGAAA
>CAJMPC010000247.1:0-1726 GCA_905215245.1 uncultured bacterium
TATAATGCGCAGCGTTTTTTATCTCGGATGAGCCGAAATTTAAAAAAGCTTTAGTAAATTGTAACCATTTGTGGAGTTTAGATAATGTCTAAAAAATTAAGAAGAACGAAGATTGTATGTACAATGGGTCCTGCAACAGACCGCGATAACAATCTTGAAAAAATTATCGCAGCAGGCGCTAATGTTGTGCGTATGAACTTTTCTCACGGTACACCTGATGATCATATTGAGCGTGCTGAGCGTGTTCGTGCGATCGCGAAAAAATTAGGTAAAACCGTGGCAATTTTAGGTGACTTACAAGGCCCTAAAATTCGTGTTTCTACTTTTAAAGACGGCAAAATTTTCTTAAATGTTGGTGATAAATTTATTCTTGATGCGGAATTACCAAAAGGGGAAGGTAATCAAGAAGCCGTTGGTTTAGACTATAAAACACTTCCACAAGATGTTGTGCCAGGCGATATTCTTTTATTAGATGACGGCCGTGTTCAATTAAAAGTGCTTTCTACTGATGGTGCAAAAGTATTTACTGAAGTGACAGTTGGTGGTCCATTATCAAACAATAAAGGGATCAATAAATTAGGCGGTGGTTTATCTGCAGACGCATTAACTGAAAAAGATAAAGCAGATATCATCACTGCAGCTCGTATTGGTGTAGATTACTTAGCGGTATCTTTCCCACGTTCAAGTGCAGATTTAAACTATGCGCGTGAATTAGCAAAACAGGCAGGTTTAGACGCGAAAATCGTTGCTAAAGTTGAACGTGCTGAAACAGTCGTTGATGAAGCAGCAATGGATGATATCATCCTAGCTTCCGATGTGATCATGGTTGCACGTGGTGACTTAGGTGTTGAAATCGGTGACCCTGAATTAGTTGGCGTACAGAAAAAATTAATTCGTCGTTCACGTCAATTAAACCGTGCGGTAATCACTGCAACTCAAATGATGGAGTCAATGATCAGCAACCCAATGCCAACTCGTGCAGAAGTAATGGACGTGGCAAATGCGGTATTAGATGGTACTGACGCGGTAATGCTTTCAGCAGAAACTGCGGCAGGTCAATATCCAGCTGAAACTGTGGCAACAATGGCTCGCGTATGTTTAGGTGCAGAAAAAATGCCAAGCATCAATATTTCTAAACACCGTTTAGATCGTGAATTCAGAGATATTGAAGAATCTGTAGCAATGTCTGCGATGTATGCAGCGAACCACTTAAGCGGTATTGCAGCAATCATTACATTAAGCCACTCTGGTCGTACACCATTATTAATGTCACGTATTAGCTCTGGTTTACCAATCTTTGCACTTTCTCGTGTTCAAGAAACATTAAACCGTTGTGCATTATACCGTGGTGTGACACCAGTTCATTTTGATGGTGAATCTCGTAGCTCTGCAGGTGCAAAAGCAGCGATTAACCTATTAAAAGAAAAAGGTTATTTAGTTTCAGGTGATCTTGTTTTATTAACACAAGGTGATGAATCAGAAGGTACAACTAACGTTTGTCGTACTTTAACTGTTGAATAATCAACATTCCTGAATGAAAAAGAGCGGTGGATTTTTCCACCGTTTTTTTATGTCTAAAATATTGAAAATATTGACCGCACTTTTTTCTTAAAACCACCTCGTATTTGCGGTATCATAAGCACAGTTTTTTAGTTTAAATTGAAATCCTTATGGCATCACAAAGACAAATCCAATCTCAAGATCAGAAAACTGAACAAGTTAGCAT
>CAJMPC010000248.1:0-1703 GCA_905215245.1 uncultured bacterium
CTCATGAAAAAATTTGAAAATCAACCAAATTCACTTTATGCAATATTGTGGAGTATTTTATTAATAACATATATTGTGTATAAACTTTTTGCTAACTCTTATTTTTAAAGGATTCAAGTTTAACAATCCCTTTTAAATTTCAATATATTACTATGGGACATCCCTACACTACAAACAGGAGAAAACAATGTCAGTAAAAGGCGACATCGGTGTTATCGGCTTAGCCGTAATGGGGCAAAACCTCATTTTAAATATGAATGATCATGGCTTTAAAGTCGTGGCATATAACCGTACCACTTCAAAAGTGGATGAATTTTTACAAGGTGCAGCAAAAGGCACAAATATTATCGGTGCATACTCTTTAGAAGATTTAGCTTCTAAATTAGAAAAACCACGTAAAGTGATGTTAATGGTGCGCGCGGGTGATGTAGTGGATCAATTCATTGAGGCATTATTACCGCACTTAGAAGAAGGCGACATCATCATTGATGGTGGTAACTCAAACTATCCTGATACCAACCGTCGTGTAAAAGCATTGGCTGAAAAAGGCATTCGCTTTATCGGTTCGGGTGTTTCTGGTGGTGAAGAAGGTGCGCGTCATGGACCATCTATCATGCCGGGTGGTAACCACGAAGCATGGCCATATGTTAAACCAATCTTCCAAGCAATCTCTGCTAAAACCGAACAAGGCGAACCTTGCTGTGACTGGGTTGGCGGTGAAGGCGCTGGCCACTTTGTGAAAATGGTTCACAATGGTATCGAATATGGCGATATGCAATTAATCTGTGAAGCTTACCAATTCTTAAAAGAAGGTTTAGGCTTAAGCTATGAAGAAATGCAAGCTATCTTCGCAGAATGGAAAAAAACTGAACTAGATAGCTATTTAATCGATATCACCACCGATATTCTTGGTTATAAAGATGCCGATGGTGAGCCATTAGTTGAAAAAATCTTAGATACAGCTGGCCAAAAAGGGACAGGTAAATGGACGGGTATCAATGCATTAGATTTCGGTATTCCATTAACCTTAATCACTGAATCTGTCTTTGCTCGTTGCGTCTCTTCATTTAAAGATCAACGTGTTGCCGCTAATCAATTATTTGGCAAAACAATTCAACCGGTTGAAGGTGACAAAAAAGTGTGGATTGAAGCGGTACGTAAAGCCTTATTAGCGTCTAAAATCATTTCTTACGCACAAGGCTTTATGCTGATTCGTGAAGCCTCTGAACAATTTGGCTGGAACATCAACTACGGTGCAACAGCATTATTATGGCGTGAAGGTTGTATTATCCGTAGCCGTTTCTTAGGTAACATTCGTGATGCATACGAAGCGAACCCAGATTTAATCTTCTTAGGTTCAGATAGCTACTTCAAAGGCATTTTAGAAAACGCATTAAGTGACTGGCGTAAAGTGGTGGCAAAATCTATCGAAGTAGGTATCCCAATGCCTTGTATGGCATCTGCTATTACCTTCTTAGATGGTTACACTTCAGCCCGTTTACCAGCAAACTTGTTGCAAGCACAACGTGACTACTTCGGTGCACATACTTATGAGCGCACCGACAAACCACGCGGTGAATTCTTCCACACCAACTGGACGGGTCGCGGTGGTAATACTGCATCCACCACTTATGATGTGTAAGTTGAAAAACGCATGACAAACTCACCGCACTTTGTTCGCATAAAGTGCGGTTTATTTTTAC
>CAJMPC010000249.1:0-1665 GCA_905215245.1 uncultured bacterium
CTAATCAGCGAACAGGAAAATTTATATCAGATTGATAATAAATTTTATCGTAGTGAGCAATTAGAAGCCCAATCTGAAGCGTTATTAAATAAATTGAATATTCACACTATTGTGAATTTACGCTTTTTTGACCGTAATGATGATAAACAAGCATTTGGTCATACTAAGATCAATTTGATTAATACCCCATTACTAACTTGGTCAATCAGCCCAGAGGAAGTTGCTGATATTTTGTGGCAAATTAAACAACATCAAAAAAATGGTGCGGTTTTAGTGCATTGTTATCGTGGTGCTGACAGAACAGGCCTCATTGTTGCAAGCTACCGTGTGATTTATCAAAATTGGGATCTCAATGAAGCCAAACGTGAAATGCAACAAGGCCCTTACGGCTATCATTCTGTTTGGAAAAATATTGATAATTTCTTCACGCAAGAAAATATGGCTAAGATCAAAGCCGAATTAGATAAACGTTCTAACACAACAAAATAGAACATGAATAAAAGTGCGGTTAAAATTAACCGCACTTTTATTTCCAACTATGTTCTTTTATTAAGTAATGACTATGTTTGTTCAACAACAAAACGCAACACCATCTAATCTTGTAGCCTTCAATTTTCTATTGATCGCCTTTTTAACGGGGATTGCCTCTGCGTTTCAAACGCCGACCTTGAGTTTATATCTCTCTCAAGAGATTCAAGTTTCACCTTTTTTTGTGGGCTTGTTCTATTCCGTCAATGCCATTATTGGCATTATCTTGAGCCAAATTCTGGCGAAATATTCTGATAAGCAAGATGACCGTCGCAAAGTGATGATTGTTTGCTGTTTAATTGCTGTGCTTGGCTGTCTGATTTTTGCTTATAGCCGAAATTATTATATGTTGATTATAATCGGCACAACGCTATTAGGGCTAGGTTCATCCGCTAATCCGCAATCTTTTGCTTTAGCACGAGAATATGCTGAAAGCAGCCATCGTGAAGCGGTGATGTTCACCACAATTATGCGAACTCAAATCTCATTGGCTTGGATTGTTGGGCCACCGCTTTCTTTTTTCATTGCGTTAAACTGGGGCTTTGATTACATGTATTTGGTGGCAGGGTCAGCCTTTTTACTGTGTGCAGGCGTCAGCAAATTATTGCCGAAAATTCCTCGTCAAAGTGCGGTTAAAAATCAAGAGATTTTAGACAATACGCCACCAAGAAAAAGTGTGATTTACTTGTTCATCGCTAACCTATTGCTTTGGACCTGTAACAGCATGTATCTCATCAATATGCCATTATTTGTGATTAATGAATTACATTTAAACAAAGAACTGGCGGGAACATTAATGGGGACGGCTGCGGGATTGGAAATCCCTGTGATGATATTGGCGGGCTATCTCACCAAATATTTCAGTAAAAAACGCTTGATGATGATTGCTTTAGTTTCAGGGCTCGCCTTCTATTCAAGCTTATTATTCGCTGATCAAACTTGGCAGCTTATCGGATTACAAATGCTTAATGCGATTTTTATCGGTATTACCGCTACCATTGGCATGGTGTATTTCCAAGACTTAATGCCGGCTAAAATGGGCACTGCCACCACCTTATTTAGTAATGCAGCAAAAAGTAGTTGGATTATCGGAGGACCTATTGCCGGTATTATTGCGGAAATTTGGCATTACAACTC
>CAJMPC010000250.1:0-1658 GCA_905215245.1 uncultured bacterium
TGCCGATGAGGCCTATGCTGGCGATATTATCGGCTTGCACAATCACGGTACAATTCAAATTGGCGATACCTTTACACAAGGCGAAGAGCTTAAATTTACCGGTATTCCAAACTTTGCTCCTGAATTATTCCGTCGCATTCGTTTGAAGGATCCACTTAAACAAAAACAATTATTAAAAGGTTTGGTACAACTTTCTGAAGAAGGGGCTGTGCAAGTATTCCGTCCATTAAGTAACAATGATTTAATTGTTGGTGCTGTGGGTGTGTTACAGTTTGATGTGGTCGTTTCTCGTCTGAAATCAGAATATAACGTTGAAGCCATTTACGAAACGGTCAATGTCGCAACGGCTCGTTGGGTAGAATGTGCGGATAACAAAAAATTTGAAGAGTTCAAACGCAAAAATGAGCAAAATCTGGCATTAGATGGTGGTGATAATCTTACTTATATCGCACCAACTATGGTAAACCTAAACCTTGCACAAGAACGTTATCCTGATGTAACCTTCTTTAAAACAAGGGAACATTAATTCACTATTTTCTCTCATTAATAAAAGGAAAAATCATGAAAAAATTGATGCTTATCAGCACAGCAGTGTTACTACTTTCAGGCTGTGTAAACACTGAGCTATCAAATGCAGGAAAAGCTTATAATCCACAAACTGATGCACGTATCCGCCTATACGGACAAAATGGTCGCTATACTGAGATGGAAGTAAAACAGGATGGAAAAACAGAAAAAGTTAATGTTGGTGGTGGATTAGGGCAATCCTTCGGCTCAATGCTTTACCTTAAAGGTAATGAATCACTAGGGATGCCAGATAGCGAAGCGAGTAAAAAACCAAGTCAATTCAATAACATTGGTTCAAGTACCTTCTTTAAAGAGTTTGTTATCCCTGCGGGCGCTGAAATCACTCTAAAAAGTGAAATAGTAACCCCAGATAATACTTATACCGATTATGCAAAAGGTATTAAATATACACAACTAGGTTACAGCTGTTCTGGTAAAAAACTCACATTCACGCCTCAGGCAGGAAAAGATTATGAAGCATTACCTGCAGCATCAACAGCTCAATGTAATTTAACTTTAGTAGAATTAAAATAATTAATATGAAAGGTCACCGCAAGGTGGCTTTTCTTTTATATAAAGACATTAAAATTTGTAGCAAATAACAACTGACGGATAGAACAAAGTGCGGTTAAATTTGAGGAAAGTCTACAACGGTTAGCGGAGGAATATTCGGATAATCCAACCAAACTGAATTTACTACAACAGGTTTATGAATACGGTGCAAAACTGTTATCTTAATCTTATACATATCGTGACATAGTCACACAAATGCCAATCATCAAAAACGTAAATCTTAATCCCAGAGATTTACGTTTTTCTTTTTTAAATCTGATGATATTCACCTCATAAAATAACGCAGAATTCACGTAGCGTTGTCATTATTTTGTCAAATATAAACCTCTTTATTTTTTCCTTACATAACAATTTTAGAGTGTATAAATCATTATTTAACCTTGTTACAAGGTATTGCTAATCCAGATTCCACATTGCTTGAGCAGTATTCGTGACCTGTGCATAACTTTGTGATTTTATTAATACGTAGTTTCCACTAACCTTGTAATTGATTTCGCATAATGTATATTATGTTAAAT
>CAJMPC010000251.1:0-1594 GCA_905215245.1 uncultured bacterium
TGATTTATATTTTTAATAAAACGCTGATTTGGTGGCTTAACAAACCTTTCTCCCCAAAGACAAGACGAGCAATTACCTTTGTCAGCTTTTTGCTTCCTAATGTCCTGGTTATTTGCCATTTTTTAAAGCTTTTTACGGTATTTCGACTTATTGCTTTAATTCTCGCGCTACTCCTTTTTTCAGCCTTTGCGAGTATTGCCGTAGGATGTATTCATTTTCTTTTCCGAAAATCCAAATCCATCACCCAAATCGACCGCACTTTACACATTGCTTACCCGATTTTATTTATTGGTATCACTGCCTTAAGTGTGTATAACGCCTATGTCACACGTGTTATTCATTATGAAATTACGCTAGATAAACCGATTAAACCATTGCGAATTGGCATGGCAAGCGATCTCCATTTAGGCAAATTATTTGGCGGGAAAGAATTGGATAAACTGGCTGATATTATGCAGCAAGAAAAGGTGGATATCATTTTATTGCCTGGCGATATTATGGATGATAACGTCAATGCTTATTTAGCCGAAAAAATGCAACCCCATTTAGCGAAACTCAAGGCTCCAATGGGCGTTTATGCCACACTAGGCAATCATGACTTATTCGGTGATCAAGATCTAATTGATCAAGAAATTCGCAAAGCTGGTATTACGGTATTAAGAGATGAAACATTAACATTAAATAATGAATTGGTACTGATTGGACGAAATGACAATCTTGCTCACGATAGACCAAGTACCGAGACGTTATTAAAACAAGTGAATACTGACTTACCGATTATTTTATTAGATCACCGCCCAACAGATATTGAAAAACATGCTTCACTCCCGCTTGATATTCAAGTTTCAGGGCATGCACATAAAGGGCAAATATTCCCGGCGAGTTTAATCACGAAAATGATGTATCGTTTGGATTATGGTCATGAAAAAATTGGCAATCCACATGTTTTTGTCACTTCAGGTTACGGCTTCTGGGGCATTCCAATGCGTTTAGGATCACAGTCGGAAGTGATTATTATTGATGTAAAAGGAAAATAAAAAAGAGCGGTCAAAAATGACCGCTCTTTTATTATCAATTAGCTCTTAAGAACATACCACTTTCACCGCTAAGCCACCTTTCGATGTTTCGCGATATTTAGCATTCATGTCTTTACCTGTTTCATACATGGTTTCGATCACTTTATCCAAGGTTACGCGAGGATTAGTGGTTCGGCGTAATGCCATACGGCTAGCGTTAATCGCTTTTACTGAAGCAATGGCGTTACGTTCAATACAAGGTACTTGCACTTGGCCACCAACAGGATCGCAAGTTAAGCCCAAGTTATGTTCCATCGCAATTTCAGCTGCGATACACACTTGTACTGGTGTACCACCTAAGATCTCAGTTAAACCTGCGGCAGCCATTGAACATGCCACACCCACTTCACCTTGGCAGCCGACCTCTGCCCCCGAAATAGATGCATTCATCTTATAAAGGGAACCAATCATACCGGCAGCCAATAAGTAGCGTTCAATGACTTCTAGTGTTAAAGGTGCAACAAATTTTTCATAATAAGAAAGTACCGCCGGCACAATACCGCATGCACCATTAGTTG
>CAJMPC010000252.1:0-1592 GCA_905215245.1 uncultured bacterium
GACCGTAGAATGCAGTTTGCCATCACAAAGTTTAAATCCACAAGAATTAGTGCACGTTCTGCAAATTGTACGTGAAGCAACGTTAAATGCGATTAAGCACTCTAAAGGCACACGTATAGAAGTAAAAGCCCATATTAATGCTGAGGGCGAATACGAAATCCTCGTACAAGATAATGGCGTAGGAATTCCTACGCTAGATGAGCCAGACGGACATTATGGTTTAAATATCATGACTGAGCGCAGTCGACAATTAAATGCTCAGTTCAGTATTTCAAAACGGGAGCAAGGTGGTACTATCGTGAAAATCACGCTTCCTCACTCGTTTTTTTAAGGAAAGTTAATGCAAAGTTTACAACCGTTTCACACCTTCAATATTCCAGCAAATGCGCGTGAAATTATTGAAGCCACATCGATTGAACAAATCCAACAAGCTTGGCAAAAAGCACAAGCTGAAAATCTTCCTGTCTTATTTTTAGGACAAGGCAGCAATATGCTGTTTTTAGAAGATTTCCAAGGTGTTGTAATTGTTAACCGTTTATCGGGTATTCAGCATACGGAAGATAGCGATTACCATTATTTGCATGTTAATGGTGGCGAAAATTGGCATCAGTTAGTGGAATGGTCGCTTTCACAGGGAATTAATGGTTTAGAAAATCTCGCACTCATTCCCGGCTGTGCCGGCTCAGCACCGATTCAAAATATTGGCGCGTATGGCGTAGAATTTAAAGATGTGTGCGATTATGTGGATATATTGAATCTCAACACGGGCGAACAATTCCGTTTGCAGGCGAGCGAATGTGAATTTGGTTATCGTGAAAGTATTTTTAAACATCGCTATGCGCAAGGTTATGTGATTACAGCAGTTGGATTGAAATTAGCCAAAAATTGGCAACCGATTTTAAAATATGGCTCATTAGTGAATTTTGATCCTCAAACTGTAACGGCAAAACAAGTGTTTGATGAAGTGTGCCATATTCGCCGCAGTAAATTGCCCGATCCTAAAGAGTTTGGTAATGCGGGCAGTTTCTTCAAAAATCCTGTGGTGAGTGTTGAGCAATTTGCGAAAATTCAAAAACAGGTCGAAAATCTACCGCACTTTCCACAAGCAGACGGTTCAGTGAAATTGGCAGCGGGTTGGTTAATCGATCAATGCCATTTAAAAGGTTTTCAAATCGGTGGCGCAGCTGTTCATCAACAGCAGGCTTTAGTGCTGATTAATAAAGGTAATGCCAGGTCAGGATGTTGTGAAGCTAGCACATCATATCCGTCAAACCGTGGCAGATAAATTTGGTGTGTATTTACAGCCTGAAGTGCGTTTTATGGGCGCAAATGGCGAAGTGAATTCAGAGCAAGCCATTAGTTAATTTATAGAGGAAAGCAATTATGAATTTTAAAGACATTTTAGAGACTTTACCCACCATTGATCATCTAACAGGTTTAGACGTATTAAATGGTGAAACCGTGATTCATCATATTCCTGCTGCTCCAGGCAAACTTGGCTCGCTTCGTCTTTATAATGCACTGGCTGAAAAATTTAACGGAAAATTAGACCGCACTTCAGCACAGCAAGGCATTGAATGGTTTGCAGAACA
>CAJMPC010000253.1:0-1552 GCA_905215245.1 uncultured bacterium
AGAAAAACTGCTTGAAAAGCCTGATACCTTGTTAAGTTTTATTCTGATCTTTAATAACCTTGTGAACATCAGCGCTTCAGCTATTGCAACCATGATTGGTATGCGTTTATATGGCGATGCAGGTGTGGCCATTGCAACAGGTTTATTAACCTATGTGATGCTTGTTTTTTCTGAAATTTTCCCTAAAACGGTTGCGGCGATGCACCCAGAGAAAGTGGGATTATTTTCAAGTCACATTTTGTCGCTATTGTTAAAAGTGTTCTATCCATTAGTTTGGTTGATGAATATTTTTACGAAAACCTTAATGCGAATGGTCGGCTTAAAGCCTGATTTACAAAAACAAGTGATTAGCCGTGATGAGTTAAGAAGTATTGTATCGGAAGCGGGCGAAGCAACACCAGATGAACAACATCCACAAATGTTGCTTTCCATTTTAGATATGGAAACCATCACGGTGGACGATATTATGGTGCCACGTAATGAAATTGGTGGGATTGATATTGACGATGATTGGAAAGCCATTATGCGTCAGCTTACTCATGCGCCACATAATCGTATTGTGCTATATAAAGGTAGCCTTGATGAGCAAGTGCTAGGGATTTTACGTGTGCGTGAAGCTTTCCGCTTGTTATTAGAAAAAAATGAATTTACCAAAGAAACCTTATTACGTGCCGTCGATGAAGTGTACTTCATTCCAGAAGGGACACCACTAAAAACACAATTAGCGAATTTCCGTACGAAAAAAGAACGTATCGGTTTAGTGGTGGATGAATATGGTGACATTAAAGGATTAGTCACTCTTGAAGATATTTTAGAAGAAATTGTGGGTGATTTTACAACTTCTACAGCACCAACTATTGAACAAGAAGTGGTGCAGCAATCTGATGGTTCAATGATTATTGAGGGTTCGGCAAATCTTCGTGATTTGAATAAAATGTTTGGTTGGGAATTAGATACAGAAGATGCACGCACCTTTAATGGTTTGATTCTCGAGCATCTTGAAGATATTCCTGATGAAGGAACCGTTTGTGAAATCGATGGTTTACGAATTACCATTTTAGAAGTCAGCGATAATATGATTAAACAAGCAAAAGTGGAGAAGTTAGTCTCTTAAATACGGCTTTTTCTGACCGCTCTTTTGTTTAAGAAATGCGTTATTTTTACAAAGGATTGAATATGACGGATGAGATTCGTTTAACACAATATAGCCACGGCGCAGGTTGAGGCTGTAAAATTTCGCCTAAGGTGTTAGGGACAATTTTACAGACAGAAATCGAAAAATTTACCGACCCTAATTTATTGGTTGGGAACGAAACAGCAGATGACGCAGCGGTTTATGATCTTGGTAATGGTACTGCAATTATCAGTACGACAGATTTCTTCATGCCGATTGTGGACGATCCTTTTGATTTTGGCCGTATTGCGGCGACCAATGCCATTAGTGATATTTTCGCAATGGGCGGTAAACCAATTATGGCGATCGCCATTTTAGGTTTCCCGATTAATAAATTACCGGCAGAAGTGGCACAGAAAATAGTTGATGGCGGCCGTT
>CAJMPC010000254.1:0-1498 GCA_905215245.1 uncultured bacterium
CTCCTGGTATGAATGCTGCTATTCGTGGTGTTGTGCGTGCAGCACTTGCAGAAGGGCTTGATGTATTCGGCATTTATGATGGTTATCAAGGCTTATATAACAATAAAATCAAACAGTTAAACCGTTATAGTGTATCCGATATTATTAACCGTGGTGGTACATTCTTAGGCTCTGCGCGTTTCCCTGAATTTAAAGATCCAGCAGTACGTGAAAAATGTGCAGAAATTTTACGTTCTCACGGTATTGATGCTTTAGTTGTTATCGGTGGTGACGGTTCTTACATGGGGGCAAAATTGCTTACTGAAGAACATGGTTTCCCTTGCGTAGGTATTCCTGGCACAATTGATAACGATGTGGCTGGAACAGATTACACAATCGGTTATGAAACCGCACTACAAACAGCAGTGGATGCCATTGACCGTTTACGTGATACCTCAAGTTCTCACCAACGTATTTCTATTGTGGAAATCATGGGGCGTCACTGTAGTGACTTAACCATTTCGGCAGGTATTGCAGGTGGTTGTGAATATATCGTGGCATCTGAAATGGAATTTAATCGTGAAGAATTAATTCGCCAAATTGAACGCAGTATTATTCGCGGAAAACGTCATGCTATTATTGCGATTACTGAATTAATCACAGATGTACATTCTCTTGCGCGTGAGATTGAAGCTCGCGTAGGTCATGAAACCCGTGCAACCGTATTAGGCCATATTCAACGTGGTGGTTCGCCTTGTGCCTTCGACCGTATTTTAGCTTCACGTATGGGCGTATATGCGGTAGATATATTGCTACAAGGTAAAGGTGGCTACTGTGTGGGTATTCAAAATGAAAAATTAGTTCACCACGATATTATTGATGCAATCAACAATATGCGTCGTGAATTTAAAGCAGATTGGTTAGAAATGGCTAAACGCTTAGAATAATCTTTTAAAGATTATTTAAAATAAAAGAAATCGGGCTAAAATAATGATTGTTTTAGCCCGATTTTTACATGCTTAGATTAGGCTTTTAGTTTATTTTTCTTACGTTGCAAGAAGTACACGAAAACGAGTAATAATGCACAAGCAAGAGACACAATAAACAAGCTACCAAAGAATCCATTCCAGTGGAGAGATTGAATAATCCACGCTAATGGTGCTCCCGCCGCTGCCGCACCAATATAGGCGAAGAGACTAACGAAACCGGTAGAAGAACCTGAAGCATGTTTATGAGAGTTTTCAGCCGCAGCCATTGCGATAAGAAATTGCGGACCAAAGATAAAGAATCCCATCAGGAAGAATAATCCACACATCACAAAATAGTTATCGCTTGGGATGAACCATAATGCTAAGGATGTTGAAATAATACCTAACACATAAATGATGTTCATTTGGGTACGGTTTCCGTTGAAGAACTTATCAGAGCCCCAGCCCGCAAAAAGTGCCCCTAAGAATCCACCAATTTCAAAGAAAGAAACTGCTGAGTTTGCTTTAAGCAAGTCATAACCGTGGGTTTC
>CAJMPC010000255.1:0-1485 GCA_905215245.1 uncultured bacterium
ATAGAACAATGGTATGTATTGAAACCGCAAGATTAGAAAAATTGCTTCAATTTGGAGAGAGCATTTCAGCTGAAATAAGTGCTTTACCCGCTGATATTTAAAGGAATAGAAATCCTTGTTGCATAAACGTGGCAAATACTATAAAATTTTGCCCGTTTTTTGCTTGTTTTTATAGCAAATGATTGAAGAAATCTTCTGTTTTAAATGCAGTGGGTTTTATCTTAAATAAATAGAAGGAATAACATTATCAAAACCGTAAAAAAAGCTCCGGCAGCTAACCGCCCGAATCGCATTAACGATGAAATTCGAGTAAAAGAAGTTCGTTTGATTGACCAAGATGGTGAACAAGCGGGGATTGTATCAATTCAACAGGCCTTAGATATGGCAGAACAAGCAGCGCTTGATTTAGTTGAGATCAGTCCGAATGCCGAACCACCGGTTTGTCGTATTATGAACTACGGCAAGTTCCTCTATGAGAAGAGCAAAACTGCAAAAGAACAGAAGAAAAAACAAAAAGTCGTACAAGTGAAGGAAATTAAATTCCGTCCAGGTACTGACGAAGGTGACTACCAAGTTAAATTACGTAGCTTAATCCGTTTCTTAGAAGATGGCGATAAAGCGAAAATTACCGTACGTTTCCGTGGTCGTGAAATGGCTCACCAAGATATCGGTTTAGACGTATTAGAACGCGTTAAAAATGATTTGGCTGATATTTCTGTGGTGGAATCAGCACCAGGTAAATTAGAAGGTCGCCAAGCGGTAATGGTGTTAGCACCTAAGAAAAAATAATTTTTTATTTAGATTTAATCTAGATAATCGAATTTTCACTTCGGTGAGAATACAACTGCATATTGGGCAAACTACGCAGCCTAATTGCTTTTGGAGAAGGGCAATTCAATTTGCCATATTGGAATAATTAGTGCCTACAAGTAATCTTCGGATTCGCCTAATTATGTGTTTAACTTAAAATGCGGAGTTATTTTAACAATGCCTAAAATTAAAACAGTACGTGGTGCTGCTAAGCGTTTCAAAAAAACAGCTTCTGGCGGTTTCAAACGTAAACAATCTCACTTACGTCATATTTTGACTAAAAAGACAACTAAACGTAAACGTCATTTACGTCATAAATCAATGGTTGCGAAAGCAGACCAAGTTTTAGTAGTAGCTTGCTTACCATACGCATAAGCCGTTATTTAAGCAAAACGTACGATTAGTTAAATTAGTTAAAATATTACATAGGAGATTAAATAATGGCTCGTGTAAAACGTGGTGTTATTGCAAGAGCACGCCATAAGAAAGTTCTTAAGGCTGCTAAAGGTTATTATGGTGCACGTTCACGCGTGTATCGCGTTGCTTTCCAAGCGGTGATCAAAGCTGGTCAATACGCATATCGTGACCGTCGTCAACGTAAACGTCAATTCCGTCAATTATGGATTGCACGTATCAACGCTGCAGCACGTATCAACGGCCTGTCCTACAGCAAGT
>CAJMPC010000256.1:0-1481 GCA_905215245.1 uncultured bacterium
AGAGGGTAATCTATCACGGCAAAATAAACTCAGTCATTAGACCAGTTATTTTTGAACTATAATAAGCAATATATGCCGCATATTTTTTACGAAAAGTAAATAATGTATTTTTAATACAAATAAAACATTTAGTTAAACAAAAAACTCACAAATAAGCGTCCTTATTATCTAATAATTTCACATAAAATTTAAAAGATTTCGCCAATCAATAAAACAAAAACGATAGAATTAAAAAACAATAATGTTTATAAGATAACCAACGCAAACGCTTGCAGAGGTTAAAAAATAAACAAACTTCAACATTATTTGTTAAGCTAATTGAGCATAAAATCAATATTTTCCCAATTTAATTTGAGCTCAATCTGAAAATCAGCGACAATACACCATTATTTAAAACAGAAGAAACAAGACAAATGAGTTATCCATTAGAAGAAGTGAATAAACGTCGCACATTTGCGATTATTTCCCACCCTGACGCGGGTAAGACCACCATTACCGAAAAAGTATTGTTATACGGCAATGCCATTCAAAAAGCAGGCTCAGTAAAAGGTAAAGGCTCCGCACAACATGCAAAGTCTGACTGGATGGAAATGGAAAAACAACGTGGTATTTCCATTACGACTTCCGTGATGCAATTCCCTTACAATGAGTGCTTAGTAAATTTATTAGATACACCGGGGCATGAGGATTTCTCCGAAGATACCTACCGCACTTTGACAGCTGTGGATAGTTGCTTAATGGTTATCGATTCTGCAAAAGGGGTTGAGGAACGTACGATCAAATTAATGGAAGTTACTCGCTTACGCGATACGCCAATTATCACTTTCATGAATAAACTTGACCGTGATATTCGTGATCCAATGGAATTATTAGATGAAGTGGAAAACGTATTGAAAATCCATTGTGCACCGATTACTTGGCCGATTGGTTGCGGTAAATTGTTTAAAGGGGTTTATCATTTATATAAAGATGAAACCTATCTTTATCAAAGCGGCCAAGGCTCAACTATTCAAGAAGTGCGTATAGTGAAAGGCTTAAATAGTCCAGAATTAGACGCTGCCGTAGGTGATGACTTAGCCCAACAACTGCGTGATGAATTAGAGCTTGTAAAAGGTGCAAGTAATGAATTTGACCTCGATTTATTCCTAGCTGGTGAATTGACGCCAGTCTTTTTCGGTACAGCATTAGGTAACTTCGGTGTCGATCATTTCTTAGATGGTTTAACCGAATGGGCGCCGGCCCCACAAGCTCGTCAAGCTGACACTCGTAAAGTTTCAGCTGAAGAAGAAAAATTCTCTGGTTTCGTGTTTAAAATCCAAGCCAATATGGATCCCAAACACCGCGACCGCGTGGCTTTCCTCCGCGTAGTTTCGGGTAAATACGAAAAAGGGATGAAACTTAAACACGTACGTATTGGTAAAGATGTAGTCATTTCTGACGCTCTCACCTTTATGGCGGGGGACCGTACCCATGCCGATGAG
>CAJMPC010000257.1:0-1466 GCA_905215245.1 uncultured bacterium
ATTTCGCTCGCAACGTGAAAAACGCGATTAGCAGCGAAGTGATCAACTTTACCACTTATGCAAGCCGTGCGGTAAACCTTGAAGGTAAAAGCAAAGTGAAAGGTGTTGAAGTTGCTTACAACGGTAAAATCACCGATGCATTAACTGCTTATGCCAACTACACCTACACGCAGACCCGAGATAGCAAAGGCGCTGAATTAGCACGTCGTCCAAAACATTTGGCGAACGCGGGCTTAGCATACCAAATCACTGAAAAATTAGGCGCGGATGTAAATGTCTCTTACACAGGCAAACGCATGGACACCTACTATTCACCAACCTACAGCACACATAAAGTGAAATTGCCATCTTACACCTTGGCAAACTTAGGCGTGAACTACAAAGTGGCGGATAGTTTGACGATTTATGCAAATCTTAACAACGTATTCAATAAAAAATACGAAAACGTACTTGGCTATGGTCAAGAAGGACGTAATGTTTACGTTGGGTTAAAAGGATCGTTCTAATTATTACCCACTAATAAGGGCGTGCTTAGCACGCCTTTTTACATTCTTAATGGCGTAGCGTATCATTATCACTATGCAAAAAACTCGCTTAATTTTAACCGCACTTTTCCTTCCGTTTACCGCTCAGGCTTCGGAACAATTTGTCTCGCTTACGCTTTGCAGTGACAGACTGCTTATCGAACTGGCTGAGACTTCACAAATTGCTGCACAATCGCCTTATTCGAAAAATCCGTTGATGATGTTAGACAAAATCAATATCGATAAACCTGTGCTGGAACCGCAATTAACGGCGTTATTGCCCTATTTGGATAAAACTATTCTGATTAACGAAACCTTTTATCCACAATTAGTCGCAGAGCTGAAAAAACTCAATGTGAAGATTATTCCCATTAACGACAGCCCACAAACGCCAGATGAATTGTTTGCACTGATTTTAGACTTAGGTAAAAAACTAGGAAATGAGCAAAAGGCGGCTGATTTAGTAAAAAAACTCAAATCGCAAAACTTTCACTTAAATCGACCGCTTACTGACACACTAATTTTGTCGGAAACAGGTGTGGTAGAGAGTTATTACCCACAATATCCTGTACTGTTAAATTTACTCGGATTAACGCCACTAAAAACACCACTTACCGCACAAAATTTCTCATTAGAAAAAGTGATTTTAAGCCAACCGAATGTACTGATTTCTCTGACTGACAAACAAGGTTACAATGCACAAGCTGAGTTACTGCACCACCCTATGTTGCAAGATTTTTTCAAAAACCAACCGCTTGTCAGCATCCCGATGAAATATACCTATTGCTTCGATCACGGTGTGTGGCAAGGTGCGGAGAAGATTTATCAACAGTTAAAATAATGTAGCTGACAAATCTCCCCTAACCCCTCTTTGCTAAAGAGGGGAATTTCATTATTAAATTAACCCTAGATGACATATTTATATGTCTTTATGTATAAATG
>CAJMPC010000258.1:0-1459 GCA_905215245.1 uncultured bacterium
ACGGATGAATTGCCTTTTTACTTTGCGGCATTTATAAATCAGTCAAAAATTCAACCGCACTTTTATCACTGGAATGGAAAAAATTTACTCGAAAAAAATATAAAAAAATCCTTGATTTACCAAGTAAATGAATAAAAGAAAATCCTTGAAAATATTCAAGGATTTTTTATTTTGTAAAATTTGCATTGTCACTTGTATTTTCATAGACTAACCCCATTAATTTCGTTAAACTCATTAAAAATTTTAGACAAATGGAGAATGTAATGTCGCAAAACGGTCCAGATCAAGATCCTTGGGGTAAACCGGGACAGAGTAGCGGTCCAAAACAGTCAGATAATTCATCAGATAAGCAAAATGAAAATGGCTGGGGCTCGCGAGACAATAAAAATCAGGAGCAATCACCACCAGATATTGAAGAGGTATTTAATAATCTGTTGAAAAAATTAGGTGGTGGTAATAAAAAAGGCGGTTCAAATAATACTTCGCCTAACATGCCTTCATTTAATTTAGGTAAAATTTTACCGATCGCCGCGGTGATCGGAGGAATTATTTGGGGTGCAAGCGGTTTTTACACCATCAAAGAAGCGGAACGTGGCGTGACGTTACGTTTTGGTGAGTTTCATTCTATTGTTCAACCAGGATTAAACTGGAAACCAACTTTTATTGATAAAGTGATTCCAGTAAATGTGGAACAAGTTCGTGAGCTTAAAACGCAAGGTGCGATGTTAACCAAAGATGAAAACATGGTTAAAGTGGAAATGACAGTACAATATCGCGTGCAAAATCCTGAAAAATACTTGTTTAGCGTGAGCAATGCAGATAATAGTCTCGGACAAGCGACTGACAGTGCACTTCGTTATGTGATTGGTCATATGACTATGAATGATGTGCTGACAACGGGTCGAGCCGTGGTACGTGAAGATACATGGAAAGCCTTGAACGATATTATCAAACCTTATGATATGGGACTTGAAGTGATTGACGTGAACTTCCAATCCGCACGTCCACCAGAAGAAGTGAAAGATGCTTTCGATGATGCGATTAAAGCACAGGAAGACGAACAACGTTACATTCGTGAAGCAGAAGCTTATGCTCGCGAGAAAGAGCCAATCGCTCGTGGTGATGCTCAGCGTATCGTTGAAGAAGCAACGGCTTATAAAGATCGTGTTGTGCTTGATGCGCAAGGGGAAGTGGAACGTTTACAACGTCTTCTACCTGAATTTAAAGCGGCACCTGATTTGTTAAAAGAGCGTCTTTATATTCAAACCATGGAAAAAGTGATGGCAAACACACCTAAAGTGATGTTAGACAGCAATAATGGTAACAATTTAACTGTATTGCCATTGGAGCAATTAATGGGTAAAAAAGCGGCTCAACCGACTACTACAACGTCTGAAAGTGCGGTCAGTTCTGCACCTGTTTCAATACAGGACCGTCGTGTAGAAACACAAGTGGCTCA
>CAJMPC010000259.1:0-1459 GCA_905215245.1 uncultured bacterium
TCACCGCAATGTACACCGCGGTTACTGAACATCGTCAACCTTGCCGAATGAAATTAGTGTGTGTCGGCAAAGAAGAGAAAATCGTGGGCTTACACGGCATTGGTTTTGGTGTGGATGAAATGATTCAAGGTTTTGCGGTGGCAATCAAAATGGGTGCAACTAAAGCAGACTTTGATAATACAGTGGCGATTCATCCAACAGGTTCAGAAGAATTTGTGACAATGCGTTAATTACAGATAAATAAAGTGCGGTCAAAATCTCTGATGTTTTTGACCGCACTTTTTATTGTGATTTGTTATTAGGCTGCTGCACGATTGCCTAATGTACCATCATCTTCCATTTCTTTAGCCACACCGACGACCTCAGCAATTTTGTCTCCTTCTTTGAAGAATACGAAACCACCATGTTCCATTTTGACCCAAGGTTCATCTTTGGTGAGAGGGAAAGTCGTAATGATTGTGACTTTATCGCCATCTTTTGCGTAATCATTAAAATCGATGACGCCATCATCATCAATACGGTGCGCTTTACCAAAAGGGGCTTTACGTGTTAAGTAATGCAAATTGGTTGAGCAGTGGGCGATCATCCATTCTCCGTTTGAAAGAATGAAGTTAAAGGTGCCTTTTTGTGAGAGCTCTTTGGTAATGTCTTGAATAGCTTCAAAAATTTCCATTTCAGACGGTTTACGACGGAAACGATTTTTCAAGTATTCCGCTATATAACAAAATGCGGCTTCTGAATCAGTTGAGCCAATAGGCTGACAGAAACTCTCAGACATATCCGGTAAGTCTTTTAAATTACCGTTGTGAGCAAACACCCAATTTTGTCCCCAAATTTCACGAATAAAGGGATGGGTGTTCTCAATGGTGACACCGCCTTGTGTTGCCTTGCGAATATGGGCAATCACATTGAGCGATTTAATGTTGTATTGTTTTACACAATCCGCAATCGGGGATTGAGACGCAGCGTGGTTATCGCGAAAAATACGCACTCCACGACCTTCAAAAAAAGCGATACCGAAGCCATCTGAATGGCAATCAGTAAGACCAGCACGACGACGGAAACCTTCAAAAGAAAAGACAATATCCGTCGGTGTATTGCAGTTCATTCCAAGTAATTGACACATAAATTCCTACAACTTATTTTTATATTTTTATAACCTTATAATATGTGCCGATTTAACACCATAATTCGTTGAAATTCAAGATGGATAACAAAGGATTTTTAGAAGAAAATGTTACATAAAATACTCAGAATGCATTTATGGTTAATTATTTGGGTTAAGCAATGGCGTTAAGGACGAGATATGAGGGGAGATAGAAAAGCCTAGAAAGGTTTTTCTAGGCTTTTCTCTTGAATTAATTAAATATACGACGATGCGTTTTGCTTTTTTTGGCTTGTGAACAGGTAATGAGTACTAACACAATGACATAAACCGCAAAAATAAAAACTAACCATT
>CAJMPC010000260.1:0-1450 GCA_905215245.1 uncultured bacterium
TTCGAGAGTCACCCACAAACAGCACTTGGCGAGGTTCTACGCCAAATTTACCGCATAAATAATACAATGGGCCTGGATGTGGTTTAATCGCGGGTAATGACTGTCCCCCAAGCATTTCACTGAATAGATGATCGATACCAAATGCGGCTAATACCGGCTGAACATGGCGAGTTGGTTTATTCGTTACCACAGCTAAGGTATAACCACGAGCTTTCAAAGTTTCCAATGTTTCTTTTACATTTGGATATAAACGGCTCACATTACAAAGGTTCTCCGCGTAATACACGTTAAAACGCTCTTTCACTTGCTCCATTTCTGCATCTGAAAAGTCTTTACCTGTTTGTACTTTTGCCCATTCTAAAGCACGAGCAATCAATACAGGTGCCCCATTACCAATCCAAGTTAACACTAACTCTTCTAGTGCTTGAGGTAAACCAAAGTCTGCTAAAGCAGAATTCACAGACAACGCTAAATCTGGCAAGCTATTCACAAGCGTACCGTCTAAATCAAAACCGATAACTTTAAATTGAGTCTTCATTCTCACTACCATCTATTTAACTGAAGCTAACTGCGTACGCATTTGATCAATGATTTGTTTATAATCTGGTTTACCAAAAATCGCTGAGCCTGCCACAAACATATCGGCACCGGCTGCGGCAATTTCTGCAATATTATCTACTTTTACCCCACCATCAACTTCTAAACGGATATCTAAACCACTTTCATCAATCAGACGACGTGCTTGTTGTAATTTTTTCAATGTTGAAGGTAAAAAGGATTGCCCACCAAATCCTGGATTCACGGACATTAACAAAATCACATCCACCTTATCTAATACATAATCCAAATAAGTTAATGGTGTGGCAGGATTAAACACTAAACCAGATTTGCAACCGTGATCACGAATGAGCTGTAAAGAGCGGTCAATATGCTCACTGGCTTCAGGATGAAACGTAATGTAATCCGCACCGGCTTTGGCAAAATCAGGAATGATACGATCGACTGGTTTCACCATTAAATGCACGTCAATCGGTGCTTTAATACCGTAATCACGCAAAGCTTTACAAACCGCAGGACCAAAGGTTAAATTCGGCACATAGTGATTATCCATTACATCAAAATGAATTACATCCGCACCGGCATTCAATACGTTTTGCACATCATCACCAAGACGAGCAAGATCTGCAGAAAGGATAGAAGGGGCGATTAAATAAGGTTTCATTTGTCATCTCCTAAAGGATAAAAGTGCTTGTAGTTTACTACGTTGAGCTTAATTTTACCTTGATTATTTACAAGTTTTAGCTGAAAACAAAGAAAAAAATAACCGCACTTGATTCAATTGCCTCAAAGTGCGGTTGGTTTTTATCGTATTTTAAAAGGATCGATTAGTTTAATCCAATGATTTCCCAACGGTTGTGAGATTGACCATCGATTTTACCTTTCTTCACGT
>CAJMPC010000261.1:0-1446 GCA_905215245.1 uncultured bacterium
TCACGTTGATCGTAAATTACGTGCAGGTATTGCAGGTGCAACGGCGATTTCTTTCTTACAACGTCCAAATGAAGCGGGTAAAAGCTTAGTTTCTGTTGGTGTTGGTGGTTATCGCAATGAAAATGCCATCGCAGTTGGTTATGGTCGAAATTCTGATAACAACAAAATTTCGATTAAAGTTGGTGCAAGTATCAATAGCCGTAGTGATGTGAACTGGGGTGGAAGCATCGGTTATCAATGGTAATTATTTAATAAAAAGGCAGAGTAAAATCTGCCTTTTCTTTTGTTATGTTGAGATGAAAAAGTGCGGTCAAATTTAACCGCACTTTTTGTTTTTATTGATTAAAGCACTTTCACAATACTTTCACACAAATAACGAATATTGTCTTCAGTGATACCGGCCACATTGATACGACCAGAACGAACCGCATAAATCGCAAATTCTTCTTTTAAGCGATCAACTTGTTCAGGTGATAAACCGCTGAAAGAGAACATACCGTTTTGTTCCATGATAAAGCTGAAATCTTGTTCTGCACCATATTCTTTTAATAACTGAACGAATAAATGACGCATTTTTTTGATACGTTCACGCATTTCAGTCAATTCATTTTCCCACTCTTGGCGAAGTTGAGGATCATTTAACACCGTTGCTACGGCCGCACCACCATGAGATGCTGGGTTAGAGTAGAGGGTACGAATAATTGATTTCACCTGTGTTAATGCAGTTGAAGCAATTTCTGCATTTTCAGCCACAAGGGTAAAGGCACCTACGCGCTCATTGTATAAACCAAAGTTTTTAGAGAATGAACTCGCCACTAATAATTCTTTATGATTTGCTGCAAATGCACGTAAACCGTAAGCATCTTGGTCTAAGCCATTGGCTAAACCTTGATAAGCAAAGTCAAAGAGTGGTAACCAGCCATTTTTCGCTGAAAGTGCGGCTAATTCTTGCCATTGTTCAGGGGTTGGGTCAATACCAGTTGGGTTGTGGCAGCAACCGTGTAAAAGCACGACATCGCCTTCGCTTGCTTGGCTTAAATCTTCAAGTAAATGTTCCCAGTCAAGGGCTTTGCGTTCAGCATCATAATAACGATATTCACGAATCGTCATGCCTACTGCATTGAAAATTGCATTGTGGTTTGGCCATGTTGGCGTACTGATCCACACATTTTGAGCCTTGGTTTGGCGTTTAATGAATTCCGCAGCAATGCGTAATGCACCTGTGCCGCCTAAGCTTTGTACCGTTCTTGCACGATTCGCTTTAATGACTTCTGAATCTTTACCGAAAAGGAGTTCTTTTGTACGTTCGTTATAATCAGCAATACCATCGATAGTGAGATAGTTTTTCGTTTTTTCGTTATCAAATAAGCGTTTTTCGGCTTCTTTTACCGCACGCATAATTGGCGTTGTACCTTGTGCATCTTTATAAACGCCAATACCTAAGTT
>CAJMPC010000262.1:0-1442 GCA_905215245.1 uncultured bacterium
TTACCATGTCTTGATATTCATGCAAACAAAAGAGCGGTCAATTTTCCAAAGGTTTTAAACTCAGAAAATACTGACCGCTCTTTGCGTAGGATGATTAATTAAAGATCGAAATCACCGAAATCATTGGTATCGACTTTAGAGTCAATTTGACCAACAAGGTAAGAACTCACTTCCACTTCTTGTGGCGCCACTTGTACGTTATCAGAAACAAGCCATGCGTTAATCCATGGAATTGGGTTAGAACGTGCACCAAATGGTAATGGAAGACCAACGGCTTGCATACGGATATTGGTGATATATTCTACGTATTGCACCAAAATATCTTTGTTCAAACCAATCATTGACCCATCTTTGAACAAGTAATCCGCCCATTCTTTTTCTTGTTCCGCTGCGGCTAAGAATAAATCGTAGGCTTCTTGTTTACATTCTTCCGCAATTTCTGCCATTTCAGGATCGTCTTGACCTGCAGCCATAATGTTTAAAATATGCTGCGTACCGGTTAGGTGTAAGGCTTCATCACGTGCGATAAATTTAATGATTTTCGCATTACCTTCCATTAATTGACGCTCTGCAAAGGCAAACGAACAAGCGAAAGATACGTAGAAACGAATTGCTTCAAGTGCGTTCACACTCATCAAGCAAAGATAAAGTTGTTTTTTTAGATTACGTAATGTCACTACACATTCTTTACCATCTACCGTGTAAGTTCCTTCACCATATAGGCTGTAAAGTTGGCTATCACGGATTAAATCATCGTAGTAAGAAGATATGTCACGTGCACGTTTGATGATTTCTTCATTGGTTACGATGTCATCAAATACGATAGATGGATCGTTCACAATGTTACGAATAATGTGTGTGTAAGAACGAGAGTGAATGGTTTCAGAGAAGGTCCAAGTCTCAATCCAAGTTTCTAATTCAGGAATCGACACTAACGGTAATAATGCCACGTTCGGGCTACGGCCTTGAATCGAATCTAATAAGGTTTGATATTTTAAGTTACTGATGAAAATGTGTTTTTCATGTTCAGGTAACGCGGCATAGTCGATACGGTCTTGCGACACATCTACTTCTTCCGGACGCCAGAAGAAAGAAAGTTGTTTTTCAATGAGCTTTTCAAATGTCTCATATTTTTGTTGATCGTAACGCGCAACGTTAACGTTTTGACCAAAGAACATCGGTTCTTTTAATTGGTCGTTTTTAGTTTGTGAGAAAGTAGTATATGCCATGTTATATCCTTACTTATAGCGGGCTTTTACCCACTTAATGATTGATTGCCTAAAATATCAAAAGGCGGACTTGTAAACAAGCCCACCTAAATTATTAAATCTTACAAGCACCGCCTGCACAGCCATCATCTAAATCTTCTTGGCTGTCTTCAGCACCATCACGGGTGTTTTGATAGTAAAGGGTTTTTAAACCGTATTTGTAAGCGGTTAAAA
>CAJMPC010000263.1:0-1433 GCA_905215245.1 uncultured bacterium
TGGTTATCCAATTGGGACACAAGAAGATGTGCTTTCACTGATTTCAGGTGGCTTTGACTCTGGCGTATCCAGTTATATGCTTATTCGCCGTGGTTCACGTGTGCATTATTGTTTCTTCAATTTAGGTGGTGCAGCACATGAAATTGGCGTGAAACAAATGGCTTACCATATTTGGAATCGTTATAGTTCATCCCATAAAGTCCGCTTTATTGCCATTCCTTTTGAAGGCGTAGTGGGCGAGATTTTAGAGAAAGTCGATAACGGACAAATGGGCGTCGTGTTAAAACGAATGATGGTGCGTGCTGCAAGTAAAGTTGCACAACGTTTTGATATTCAAGCTATCGTTACCGGCGAAGCACTCGGACAGGTTTCGAGCCAAACCTTGACCAATTTACGTTTAATTGATGAAGCATCTGATGCGTTAGTATTACGTCCACTTATTACCCATGACAAAGAACAAATTATCGCAATGGCGAAAGAGATCGGTACCGATGATATTGCTAAATCAATGCCGGAATTCTGTGGGGTGATTTCTAAAAATCCAACGATTAAAGCGATACGTGAAAAAATTCTTGAAGAAGAAAATCACTTTGATTTTGGCGTGTTGGAAAGTGCGGTTGAAAATGCACAATATCTAGATATTCGCCAAATTGCAGAAGAAACAGCAAAAGAAGTGGTGGAAGTAGATACCATTTCAGTGCTTGGTGAAAACGATATTATTTTAGATATTCGTAGCCCAGAAGAGACAGATGAAAATCCATTTGAATCAGACGAGCATAAAGTAATGCAGTTGCCGTTTTACAAATTATCTTCGCAATTCGGTTCATTAGATCAAAGTAAAAACTATGTGCTTTACTGTGAAAGAGGCGTGATGAGTAAACTGCAAGCGCTTTATTTAAAAGAAAATGGGTTCACGAATGTGAGAGTTTTCGGGAAAAAATAAGCAAAAAATGACCGCACTTTAACGTGCGGTTTTTTTATTCGTAATCTAATTCACCCACTAATTCATCGATAGCTTGGGCAAGTAATGTTCGGTCATGACGATAGCTGATATCATCTGCATTCAAACGTTTAGCTAAGATTTTAACGGGAGAAATCGCAGACAAATCGACCGCACTTTGTTTGCGATAAGGAGTAATGGCGCCATTAATGACAGGGGCACCGACGATTTCATTAATTTTCTGAATACGATCTGCTAGTGAAAGCTGAGAGGCGGCGCCAATTTCTGTCCCTAAATTATCAATAAAAATTACTTTCGCTTTGCTATTACGCAGGGCAGTCGCTAATTCAGGTAATAATAATGGTGGCATAATGCTCGTCATGAAACTTCCTGGACCAAGTAAAATGACTTCCGCTTGCTCCAATGCTTGGATGGCTTCTTGTGCGGCTTTAACCATAGGCACTAAGAAAAGTGATTGAGGTAATTCCGTTAA
>CAJMPC010000264.1:0-1416 GCA_905215245.1 uncultured bacterium
TACCTCAAGTAAAGCCTTGTATATCAAGGCTTTATTTATTTCATCTCATTTCTAATCTTCTCTACCCATTTCTTAATTATGACGGTATTTTTGACAAACAATTGAAAAAAATTCAACATTTTTAATTTATTTTCATAACTCAAAATTATTTAGCGCTACCTCAAAATTTGTTTTTAGAAATGGAGTAATTAACTTTTAAAGCACTCTAAAAAAAATTGAAACGAAAATGATTATCATATACAATACTAGGTGCTTTTAGATTTTTTATATGGAAAGTTTGTGTTTCAGCTTAATCAAGTTTCTTTTTCTATTCCCCACCGCACTTTGCTCCAACCAACTTCACTTAATTTTGAAGCGGGCTATGTCTATGGCTTAATTGGACATAATGGCTCAGGCAAATCCACATTAATTAAATTAATGGCTCGCCAGCACCCTATTTCAAGTGGTGAAATTTTGTTGGATGGAAAAAAACTTAATCACTGGAACAGCCGTGAATTTGCCAAACGTGTTGCTTATTTGCCGCAACATTTACCACAAACCACCAATATGACAGCAAAAGAACTTATTGCAATGGGGCGTTATGCGTGGAATGGTTTATTCGGGCGGCAAACAAGTGCTGATAAACAAGCCATTCAGCGTGCTCTTGAACTCACCCATACAGAAAAATTTGCCAATCAGATTGTGGATACACTTTCAGGTGGCGAACGTTCGCGTATTTGGTTGGCGATGCTTTTAGCACAACAAAGCCAATACTTATTACTAGACGAGCCTCTTGCGGCATTAGATATAGCCCACCAAGTAGAAGTAATGCAGCTTGTCTACCAATTAAGTCGCGAGTTAAATTTAGGCGTGATTATCGTTATTCACGATATTAATTTAGCATCTCGTTTTTGCGATCATTTAGTTGCTCTACATAGTGGGAAACTGCTAGTCCAAGGCAATGCCCATGAAATTGTCAATACGTCATCACTTCAAGCTATTTACGGCATTGAATTAAATGTGCTCGACCATCCTGAAGCTCATCGTCCTGTAAGCTTTTATTAATTGGAACATAATATGAAAAAAATCTTATTCATATTGACCGCACTTTTCAGCATTTATGTCCAAGCTGATGAAGGACAACAAAATATAGCCACTGTGGATTGGACAGTTACTGAGACCTTATTGGCACTCGGTGAAAATCCAATCGCTGTCGGTGATATACACAGTTATCGAACTTGGGTAATGGAACCGAAACTTCCCGAAGATACCATTGATTTAGGCATTCGCTTACAACCGAATTTTGAAGTCATTTCTATGTTATCCCATGACGTAAAAGCCCAGCCATTACGTTTTATTCATAGCCAATTCTATGCAGGGTTAAATGAAAAACTGTCGCCTTATGGAAGAGTATATAACGTGAATTTTTATCAAACA
>CAJMPC010000265.1:0-1338 GCA_905215245.1 uncultured bacterium
CGCATTGTATATTCTCTCTCATCTCCCCAAATAAAGTATTGCTGCATAGGAAATCCCATTTGTTGGACAAGATCTCTTCCGATTAATGTACCATTAAAAGGCAATACTGTATCCTTAATTTGATTATCTATTTTTAAAGACTGAGGAATATCAGAGTAATGATCGAGTACTTGCAAACTATTTGGTAAACGTAAACTAAAACTTAGTTTCTCTTTGTCTTCACAATCAATCACTACCGGACCTATATAACAATTCTCCGTAGTGTAAGGTAAGAGTTTTTCCAAGCATGTTTCAGCTGGAAATCCATCATCATCCATCAACCAAATATAATCAAAACCTTGCTCAAACGCATACTTGATCCCTTCATGGAATCCACCTGCACCGCCCATATTTTCGGGCAAAGTGAGTAAAGTAAAAGCATCATTATTTGTCCAACCATGCTCATCTAAAAAATCAGCTGTGCCATCAGTACTGGCATTATCAATCACCACAATATGAGTTAAAGGATGTGTTTGGGCTTTCAGTGCATTTAAACAATTTAATAATAATGCTTTACGGTTAAACGTTACAACCACTGCACAAATTGATTTTTCAGTATGCATAATTGACTCAATTTTATTTAAACAAAAGCCATACACGAAATCGTATATGGCTTGATGATAGGCTCGCTATACTTAATCCATATTCACATAGAATGGTTTAAGTGCGGTCTGTTTTTCTAACGATTCTTTCACAACATCCGCTGTTTCTAAGGCTTCTTTAATCGTCACATCCATATCTAAATAACGATAAGTACCTAAACGACCGACGAAAGTCACTTGTGTCTCTTTATTTGCCTTTTCCACATATTGTTGTAAAAGTGCTTTATCTTTCACTAAACGAATCGGGTAATACGGAATATCATTTTCACCACATAGACGGCTAAATTCACGATAAAAAATTGTTTTCTCGTGTTGTTCCCATGGTGCAAAATGTTTGTGCTCTGAAATACGAGTATAGGGTACTTCTTCATCACCATAGTTAATTACCGCATTACCTTGGAAATCGCCCTCATCACGGAATGCCTCGAAATCTAAAGTACGATAACCTAAGCGACCTAATTCAAACCCGAAGTATGCATCTAAAGGACCTGACCAGAAAATATGATCAAATTCTGCTTTCATAGACTCAGCAAACGGCGTATTTAAACGTACTTCAATATTTTTATGATCTAAAATCGCTTCCACAATTTGTGTATAACCGTTTTTTGGTATACCTTGGAATTTATGTGCGAAGTAGTTATCGTCATAGTTAAAACGCACAGGTAAGCGTTTTAAAATGCTTGCCGGTAACTCTTTT
>CAJMPC010000266.1:0-1333 GCA_905215245.1 uncultured bacterium
TGTTGTCGCTTTAGTTTATAGTAGTGAAGAGGGTATAAATTCAAATATGAATATTGTACTTTTTTTACTTTTATTGGGCGTTTTGACCGCACTTTTAACCGTGTCAGGCAGTAACCGTGCATTTGCTGAATGGGCGCAAAATAAAATTAAAGGTCGTCGTGGTGCGAAATTATTAGCAGCATCTTTAGTGTTTGTGACATTTATCGATGATTACTTCCACAGTCTTGCGGTGGGTGCAATTGCACGTCCAGTGACCGATCGTTTCAAAGTATCTCGTGCAAAATTAGCGTACATTCTTGATTCTACCGCGGCGCCAATGTGCGTTATGATGCCAGTATCAAGCTGGGGTGCATATATTATTACTCTCGTGGCTGGTTTATTGGCGACTTATTCTATTACATCTTACACGCCAATGGGCGCATTCGTTGCGATGAGCTCCATGAACTACTATGCGATCTTCTCATTATTAATGGTGTTCTTTGTCGCTTATTTCTCATTTGATATTGCATCAATGGCTTGTCATGAAAAATTAGCCATGGAACGTGATTATAAAGAGGAAGTCATTGAAGGTGTAAAAGGTAAAGTTCGTAATTTAATTTTACCGATTGTAGTTTTAATTGTCGTTACTGTGTTTATGATGATTCATACGGGTAGTGAAGCCTTAGCTGCAGATGGAAAAGCATTTAGTCTCTTAGGTGCATTTGAAAATACAACCGTCGGTATTTCGCTTGTGATTGGTGGTTCAAGTGCGGTTGCGATGTCAACATTATTGATTATTCTTGAGCGTCAAGTTTCTTTACAAGAATACGGAAAAGCGTGGATTGCCGGTATTAAATCTATGTTAGGTGCAATTGCAATCCTATTCTTTGCTTGGACAATTAATAAAGTGGTAGGTGATGCACAAACCGGTAAATATTTATCCTCCTTAGTGAGTGGCAGTATTCCAGTTCAATTTTTACCTGTAATTTTATTTATCCTTGGTTCAGCAATGGCATTCTCAACGGGGACAAGCTGGGGGACATTCGGAATTATGTTACCAATCGCTGCAGCAATGGCGACCAATTCTGCTCCAGAGTTATTACTTCCTTGTCTATCTGCAGTCATGGCTGGCGCGGTATGTGGTGACCACTGTTCACCGGTTTCTGATACAACAATTTTGTCATCAACTGGCGCAAAATGTAACCACATGGATCACGTCACCACACAGTTGCCTTATGCGGCAACAGTTGCCACGGCAAGTGCTGTAGGCTATATCGTGGTAGGTTTTACAGAGTCTGGTTTAGCAGGTTTTATTACGACAGCAGCAGTATTAGTGGCATTGGTTTTTATTGTG
>CAJMPC010000267.1:0-1321 GCA_905215245.1 uncultured bacterium
AACACTGATGATTACAGCCACAACAGTCAGTGCATCTAAGAACGCTGAAAGAAAGGCAGCACTGAAACAGAATGCTAAAGAAAGGACGATTTTAGAACGAATGCGCACTAATAGTTTGGTGAAGACATAAAGCAAAAGTTGCTTCATAAAATAAATACCAGCCACCATGAAGATTAAAAGTAAAACCACTTCAAAGTTTGCTACGATCTCTGCTTTAACGTGTTCTGCATTTGTCATACCAATAGCAATGGCTTCAAATGCTAATAAACCACCTGGTTGAAGAGGGTAACATTTTAATGCCATGGCTAGGGTGAAAATAAATTCTGCGACGAGTAACCAGCCTGCAAAAAATGGGCTGACAAAAAAGAATAAAATGGGATTAATTACCAAGAAGGTAATAATAGTTAATTTATACCAATCAGGGCTCGAGCCCAGAAAGTTTTTCATAAATGCTTGTGTGTAAGTCATATCGAACTCCGTTTTTTTATAGTCCTGTCATTGTAATATATACTGCTTTAAAGGATAATAGACCAGTTGAAGATTTAGTGAATAAATCACATTTTTTTGATCTTTTTAGACTTTTTTATATTTATTTCATACTCATGCAAACAGATAATACCCTTTTACGGGCTCAAAGCCCAGCCGCGCTTGCCGAAGAATATATTGTTAGAAGTATTTGGGATGATGTATTTCCTGCCGGCACTAACCTTCCTTCTGAACGTGATTTAGCTGATAAAATCGGTGTGACACGCACCACATTACGTGAAGTATTACAGCGTTTAGCACGAGATGGCTGGCTTACCATTCAACATGGCAAACCGACAAAAGTCAATGATATTTGGGATACAGCAGGTCCAAGCATCATTGAAACTTTAATTACCTTAGATCGCCAAAGTGCGCCGTTAATTATTGAAAATATGTTGTCATTGCGTAGTCGCATGTCGGAATCTTATATTTATGAAGCCGTAAAATATTCACCTAAAGCCTCTGCCGCCTTGTTTAAAGGGATGGATGCTTTAGAGAATACTGCTGAAAGCTACATGGAATTTGACTATGCTTTATTCCGTCAGTTTACCGTAATGGCGAATAAACCTTTCTACCGTTTAATTTTTAATAGCTTACGTGGTGTTTATCATAAAATTGGTTTGCTATTCTTTAGTGAGGAAAAACATCGCCAAGTCACGCATGATTTCTATGTTGAATTGCGTGATATTTGTGAAAGTGGGCAATCTGATTTAGTGGTGGAATGTATTCGTAAACACAAGCAAGTTACTTCCGCCTACTGGCGAGCTATTTTAGAAAGTTTGCCAAAAGATTTAGC
>CAJMPC010000268.1:0-1311 GCA_905215245.1 uncultured bacterium
GTATTTCCTCTGGACGGTTACCACATTTTATATTTATTTAATTGACTTTTGAATGAAAACAGCGCAGAATATAGCACATATCATTTTAGTAGGAAACTCAACGGAAGAGTACACGATAAGTTACAGATATCGTGAAAATAATGTGTGTAGACAGAGTTATTGAGAAAGAAGGATTTTGTATGAAAGAAAAATTTTTACGTTTTATGCAGGGAAGGTATGGCGTGGATCAGTTTTCTAAAGCGCTGCTCATTGCAGGATTGGTAGGCATCTTGTTCAGCGGCTTAGGGATCTACTTTCAGTGGCCCATTCAAGGCATCTTTCAGTGGCATTTAGGTTCGGCGTTACTGCTTATTTTGGGCGTGGTTTTACACTTCTTTAATCGAAAAAATAAAGCGGTCAAAATTGTGCAACAATTTAACGATTTAGTGACACATAATCGCTATCCCACCTATTGCAATCTAGATCGTTTGATTATGACATTTGAGCACTTTTCAATTCTGCAAATTGCGGAGCAACTTCAGCTCAACCCTTCGATTTTATTCTCCGAATTAGCTAACGGAAAAATAAACTTCAGCGATGCTAACCGCACTTTACGAGAAAATTTCCCTCATAATGATGAAAAAATTTTCGCCGCGATCACCATTGCATTGAAGTTACGTTTCAACCCCAACCTAAAAGGATGTTCCAATGGAAAAGAAACTGCTTTGCATCGCCATTAGTTTGGCTTGCTTGCCTGCTTATGCCGAAAATGTATTTACCTTGGTCAAATTGAAGTCATCGGTGAAAAATCAAGTGATCTCAGCACCGCTCGTATTGACCAGGCTGAATTACAAAAAAATAACCAAGATCGTGTGTCTGATGTAGCAAAAAGCACACCGGGTGTGTTTGTCGAACATGGCGGCGCACGCAACGAATACAACTTACTAGTACGTGGTTTTAATGCTCGCCGCGTACCGGTATTTATGGATGGTATTCCGGTTTATGTTCCTTATGATGGTGAAATGGACTTAGGTCGTTTTACCACCTTTGATTTATCTCGCATTGATATTTCTAAAGGCGCAAGCTCTGTGCT
Source organism: uncultured bacterium (assembly GCA_905215245.1). Taxonomy (GTDB): domain Bacteria; phylum Pseudomonadota; class Gammaproteobacteria; order Enterobacterales; family Pasteurellaceae; genus Haemophilus_D. The sequence goes on from CAJMPC010000268.1 coordinate 1,073, forward strand.
TTATGGCGCAAATACGATGGGTGGTGCCGTGAATTTAATTTCTAAAAAACCAACTCAACCTTTCGAAGGTTCTATTGGCTATGGCTTTTCACACGGTAAAAGTGGTGGCACAGCAACCAATAAAACAGATTTTAATTTAGGCACTAAACAAGAACTATTCTATGCGCAAATAAGTGGTTCTTTTGTTGAAAAACAAGGCTTACAACTTTCTCACCATTATCAACAAATCAATCCAAAAG
>CAJMPC010000269.1:0-1287 GCA_905215245.1 uncultured bacterium
TGAACCGGTTTCCCCTGCCACCACAATAACCTGATGTTCAGAAAGCAGTTTTTGAATTTCTGCTTTGCGTTGGCTAACGGGCAAACTCTCTGGAAAAACAATCGGATTTTTGACCGCACTTTTACGATTTTCTACACGTAATTGAGCCTGTTCAATCTGCAGCTGGATTTCTGCGGCAACAGCTTGTTGAGCCTCTTGGCTTTTAATTTTTCCAATACCATGAATACGGGCAGATAAACGACGTTGATCCACCAGCATGATATCCTTGAGTTTCGAAAAGAGAGATTGTTGTATCGGGTTTAATTCACGTTTGACTGATTTATTCTTCATATCTATTTACTTTTAAAACCACTGTAAGCCAAGCAAAGCCAACCAATTAAAAATAACGAGCCTCCAATCGGTGTCACCCAAACGAGGAATTTGCCTGCACCAAGCGCAAGTGCATAAAGGCTGCCACTAAAGAGCAGAATACCGTACGCCCAAGTCCCTGCGGCAAGATTAACTATTTTGTTTGCAACCAATGCTTCACGGCATAATTGCAAAATGCCAATCGCTAAAATCGCAATAGTGTGGAACATTTGATATTTCACCCCCGTTTCAATCCACGCCAATTCTTTAGGCTCTAAAACCTTGCTTAATCCATGTGCCGCAAAAGCACCAATCGCCACACACAAAAAACCGCTTAATCCCGCGATAAATAACCATTTGTTTTTCATTTAAAATTTTCCTATTAATACCGATAAAATCCCTGCGGCGATGAGAGGTCCCACCGGAATACCGCCTAAGAAAGATACACCAATAATCGTACCAATTAATAACCCTGTGACTAAAACAGGTTGTTCACTCATTAATGGCACGCCTTTCCCCGCGAGCCATGCGACAAATATTCCCGTTGTAATCGACACACCCATTTTCCAGTTTAAAAATGAACTGAGATCGGGCAGTTGGATTTTTCCCGACACTAACGGTGCAAGAACACCAATCGTTAAGATGATGATCCCAATTTTGACACCGTATTGTTCAAGTATAGGAATGTATTTGGATAATAAGGTTTGCTGCATGACTAACAGCACGGCGGCTGAGATGGTAATCGCACTATTTTGGCTAATTAAACCTAAAACAATTAAGAAAACCAATAACAACGCGACCATATTGAATTGTAATGTCATAATACCTCTAAAGTGCGGTCAAAAAACTGACCACTTTTATGCGTGTAAAGTTTTTGTAAATTATACCAATTTCTTGCTTTTCTGTGTTTTTTATTTAGTGAAAAAAGACTAGAATACA
>CAJMPC010000270.1:0-1218 GCA_905215245.1 uncultured bacterium
CGTAAGGCGCATTAGGATTACGCAACACGATCCCTTCACCTTTTTTCGATTCTACTTCATGCAAATACTCGAATAAATGTGTTTTATCTCGTATCGGAATTTGCGGAATGATCTTGATATAAGGCGTAGGGTGTTCTTTCAAATAATCTTCTAAGGTTTTGAGACGTTCAAAAAGGTTGCCTGATGCATTAGGCACATCGAAAACATAAAGTGTTAATTTTGCCCAATTATCACCTTTAAAGGATTTCGTGATAGAAGCAATCTCTTCAAATTGATTACGTTCACTAAATAGCTCACCATCGATGGAAAAAGGTGGAAATTGAGCTGTAAAGTATGCTGGAGCAGGTAAGGGCAAGCCTTGACGGCTAAATAATGTTTTGCCGTCCCAATAACCTCGTACCCCATCCAATTTTTCAGATATCACCCAACCTTGAACATCTTGGTTTTCATAAGTGCCTAATAGCATTAAATCACGCTCGTTCGCCCAAGTTATTTGACTGAATAACATACAAAATAATAAATAAACTACTCGCATAACCTCTCCTTTTAAATTGTTTGAGTTTAAAAAGTGCGGTCATTTTTTAAAGTGTTTTTAATTGAATTTGTGATTCGTATCGCAAAATAATGAGAAGTAAGCTGGAAAATAGAGAGATAAGAAAGAGCGCTAGATTATTTGAAATGAACGCTATACAATGCCAACGCTATTTCGAATTTTAATTTTTAAGGAGAATAAAATGTATTTTGATCAAATTAAAGCGGAGCTTGTGGAGGCACAAGACGTATTAAATAAGTTTGTTTCAGATGATAACAACATCAAACTCATTGAAAAAGCGGCTAAATTGTTAGCGGAAAGCTTTAAAAATGGCGGTAAAGTATTATCTTGCGGTAATGGTGGCTCTCACTGTGATGCCATGCACTTTGCAGAAGAACTAACCGGTCGTTATCGTGAAAATCGTCCTGGTTATCCTGCGATTGCAATTTCAGATGTGAGTCATTTAAGCTGTGTAAGTAATGACTTTGGCTATGAATATGTATTCTCTCGCTTTGTTGAAGCAGTGGGTAAAGAAGGCGATGTTTTATTTGGATTATCGACATCAGGCAATTCTAAAAATATCTTAAATGCGATCGAAGCGGCGAAAGCAAAAGGCATGAAAGTGATTGCAATGACAGGTAAAGATGGCGGTAAAATGGCAGGTTTAGCGGATGTTGAAATTCGAG
>CAJMPC010000271.1:0-1109 GCA_905215245.1 uncultured bacterium
AGAAAGTCAATCAGCAGAATTATTAGCGAGTAATCAGTTTTTCCTAAATGAAATTAAAGGTTTGATTACCTTTCATAGTGAGACAAAAGATAATATTCAAACTATCGAAAAGTTAAAAGCATTACTAAAGAGTCGTGCGTATTTTGAAAGAATGCTTGGCTTAATGATGTTGATGGCGTAAAACGGGTTCTCGAAAGGATAATAAAAATGACAAAAGCTCCTAAAACCGCTTATGTATGTAATGATTGTGGTGCTGAATTTTCGCGCTGGCAAGGACAATGTTCTGCCTGTAAAGCCTGGAATACGATTAGTGAAGTGCGGTTAATTTCAGCCTCAAATTCCGCCAAAAATGATCGTTTTAGTGGTTATGCAGGAGAAACCCGTGCAAAAATCCAAACACTTTCTGAAATTAGCTTACAAGAAACACCGCGTTTCACCAGTGGATTTAAAGAATTAGATCGCGTGCTAGGTGGCGGGATCGTGCCAGGGAGTGCTATTTTAATTGGTGGGCATCCTGGTGCAGGGAAAAGTACCTTGTTACTTCAAGTCATGTGCGGATTAGCGAAAAATATGACCGCACTTTATGTAACAGGGGAAGAGTCACTTCAACAAGTGGCTATGCGAGCTAATCGCTTAAATCTGCCGACAGATAAATTAAATATGTTATCTGAAACCTCAGTTGAGCAAATTTGTAATTTGGCGGATCAACTAAAACCGCAAATTATCGTAGTAGACTCGATTCAGGTTATGCATCTTTCAGATATTCAATCCTCTCCAGGAAGTGTGGCACAAGTGCGTGAATGTGCCTCTTTCCTGACTCGTTATGCGAAAACTCGACAGGTCGCTATCATTATGGTTGGGCATGTTACCAAAGACGGCACCCTTGCTGGTCCGAAAGTATTGGAACATGCCATTGACTGTTCGTTATTGCTGGAAGGAGAGGCTGATTCCCGTTTCCGTACGTTACGTAGTCATAAAAACCGTTTTGGCGCAGTGAATGAGCTAGGGGTATTCGGTATGACAGAGCAAGGATTGCGCGAAGTGAAAAATCCATCGGCAATTTTCTTAAGTCGTGGAGATGAACAAACGCCTGGTAGCTCGGTAATGGT
>CAJMPC010000272.1:0-1090 GCA_905215245.1 uncultured bacterium
TAAGTATCAAGATCGCATGGAATTACTCAAACATTCTGAAATCATCAAAATGTTTGAACAACGTATCGAAAGTCTTCAAAAAGAACTGGCACATTTCGAACAAGTGAAGAAATTTACATTACTCTCTCAAGCATTTAGCGTTAAACTTGGTGAAATCACGCCTACGCTTAAATTACGCCGAAAAGTAATTATGGAACGTTATCGTAATATCATTGATTCGATGTATTCAAACAATAAAGAGAACAAAGAAAATAAAGAATAAAAAAAGTGCGGTGAATTTCACCGCACTTTTTAGTTTAACAAAAATGATTTATTCGACTTCGACCAGCACACCTTCTTGGTGAGGTTTCAATACACCAACCTCGCTAAGCTCAATGCCCGCTTTTTTCGCAATCTCTAAGATTTCCGCTTCACTTTCAGGTTTAACCGCAATCAACAAGCCACCTGAGGTTTGAGGATCGCAAAGTACCGCCTTTTGATAATCCGTAAGAGGACCGATTTTATGACCATAGCTTTCAAAGTTACGGTTGGTTCCACCTGGTACACAACCTTCAGCAATATAATCCTCTACGCCATCTAATAATTTGATTTTATCAAAATGCACAACCGCATTAAGATTTGAGCCTTCACAGATTTCAGCTAAGTGTCCTAATAAACCAAAGCCAGTAACATCCGTCATGGCGGTAACACCAGAAACTTCCGCAAATTGGCTACCAATCAGGTTCATTTGACACATGGCTGCCGTTGCTAAGCCTTGATGTTCTGGTTTTAACTTGCCTTTTTTCTCAGCAGTAGTCAGCACGCCAATACCTAATGGTTTGGTTAAATAAAGCTTACAATTTGCTTCTGCTGAGGCATTACGTTTTACACGATCCGTTGCAATAACACCCGTTACGGCTAAACCAAAAATAGGTTCTGGTGCATCAATCGAGTGACCGCCAGCAAGGGAAATCCCCGCTTGATGACAAGCAAAACGTCCACCATCAACTATTTTCTGCGCCACTTCTGCCGGTAATTTATTAATCGGAAAACCTAAAATAGCAATCGCCATAATCGGCTTTCCGCCCATTGCGAAAATATCACTAATAGC
>CAJMPC010000273.1:0-1068 GCA_905215245.1 uncultured bacterium
TGTATTACACGGTATTAACGCACCAGAGTTCTTTGATAAAGCTGTCTTCTCGGCCTTCATTGCTAACTTAAAAGAAGAAGGTTATTTCGATGATGACAAAGAAAAATTACACGAACTTGCTACAATCTTAGAGCATTTGATTTCTAGCGAAATTTGCTTAACAATCAATGGTGCAGCAGACAAAGCAGATGAAGTTGAGATTGAAGTAGAAGAAGAGGATAAATCAAATAAAGATGAATAATCTTTACTGAAATAAGAAAAGGGCGTGTTGAATATCCAACACGCCCTTTTCTTTATACGATTAATTCAACCAGAAATAATATCCAATTGTCGCGATAACCAATATACATACAATATTTAAGATAAATCCAGCTTTAACCATATCACTTTGGCGAACCTCACCTGTACCAAATACGATTGCATTTGGCGGTGTCGCCACTGGTAACATGAAGGCACAAGATGCACCTAAACCGATGATTAACGCAAGACCAATTTCTGGCATACCAAGAGATTGTGCAATAGAAATAAAGATTGGTACTAATAATGCTGCACTCGCGGTATTGGAAGTAAATTCAGTTAAGAAAATAATGAAGGTTGCGACCAATAAACCAATGAGGTAGTAATGTTGTCCTTGAACTAAGAATACAATACCGTCAGCTAAAACTTTACTTGCACCAGAATCTTTTAACACTGCACTCAAGGTTAAACCACCACCGAAAAGCATCAATACACCCCAGTCAGTGCTTTCTTGAATTTGTTTCCAATTTGCCACACCCGTTGAGCAAATAATGACAGCGGCAAGTAATGCAACCACACTATCAAAACTACCGATATTTTTAGCAAGACCAAATACACCTGAAATCATTGGATTAATATAGCTACTGAATACCCAGCAAAGCGCAATCACAGCAAAAATCACAAGCGTTAAAACCCGTTGGCCATTCATTTCAATACGTTCAAAGTTTTGTTCAAAATGTAAATGAAGTCTTGGTTTAAAGACAATGAAAAGTGTACCAATCATCAACGGCATCAAAATGAGCATAATTGGTAAACCATACCATAACCAAT
>CAJMPC010000274.1:0-1063 GCA_905215245.1 uncultured bacterium
TGTAGAAAATATGATTTTTATCATGGATTTTCATTTTGATTTCAAGGAAAATACAGTCCAGACATTCCAACAATTTTGACCGCTCTTTTGAGGAGACAATATGTATTACGGTATTGATATCGGTGGCACAAAGATTGAATTGGCTGCTTTTAATGAAAAATTAGAAAAACTTTATACCGAGCGCGTGCCAACGCCACAAACAGATTATCAAGATTGGTTACAAGCGATCAAAACGCTAGTAGAACGTGCTGATGCCCACTTTGGTGAAAAAGGCACAGTAGGTTTAGGTTTGCCTGGATTTGTTAATTTAACAACTGGGCTTGCTGAAGTGACGAATATTCGTGTTGCAGATAATAAGCCCATTTTAGCCGATCTTGAACGAGTTTTAGATCGTGAAGTGCGGGCAGAAAATGATGCAAATTGTTTTGCTCTCTCTGAAGCCTGTGATGAAGAAAATACCCAATATCCTTCTGTATTAGGGCTTATTTTGGGGACGGGCTTTGGTGGTGGTTTTGTAATTAATGGTAAAATTCACTCAGGACAAGTCGGGATGGCAGGGGAGTTAGGCCACCTTCAATTAAATTATCATGCCTTAAAATTATTAGGCTGGGATAAAGCGCCAATTTACCAATGTGGTTGTGGCAATCAGGCCTGTTTAGATACGTATATTTCCGGTCGCGGCTTTGAAATGTTGTACCGTGATTTAAAAGGGGAAGAGTTATCAGCCAAAGAGATTATCGATCGCTTTTATGCGAAAGAGGAAAGTGCGGTTGATTTTGTTCGTATTTTTGTTGAATTAGCGGCGATTTCTATTGGCAATATTATCACGGCATTTGATCCGCATATGATTGTGCTCGGCGGTGGTTTATCGAATTTTGATTATCTTTATGAAGCGTTACCAAAAGCATTACCCGCTCATTTAATGCGTAGTGCGAAAGTGCCACCAATTAAAAAAGCAAAACATGGTGATTCCGGTGGTGTTCGTGGAGCTGCAGCATTATTTTTAAACTGTGAATAGATTTAATCTAAAAATACAGTGAAAATTTGAATAAATTTTATATTA
>CAJMPC010000275.1:0-1060 GCA_905215245.1 uncultured bacterium
TGTTCAACGTAATCCCAAACTCTTTTTCACTTCGTTAGTGATTTTATTAGTCGGCACCATTTTGCTTTCGTTGAATGTGGGGCGATTTCCGATTTCTCCCCTTCAACTGGGACAAGCGATTCGCTGTGTATTTGAAACGGAATGCCAAACGCCTTCTTCTGTTGAAACGGTGCTTTGGCATATTCGTACCCCGCGTATTTTTGTCGCCTGTTTAGTGGGTGCCGCATTAGCCGCCGCAGGTGCGACTTATCAAGGGATGTTTAAAAATCCGTTGGTTTCTCCTGATATCTTAGGGGTTTCAAGCGGTGCGGGGCTTGGTGCATCATTGGCGATTTTCTACAATTTACCGATGTTTTACGTGCAGCTTTTTGCCTTTAGCGGCGGTATCTTGGCAGTGTTATGTGTTTCGATGGTTGCATCAAGAAGCCGTAATCAAGATCCCATTTTGGTCTTAGTGCTTTCCGGGATTGCTATCGGTTCATTACTTGGCGCGGGCATTTCACTGTTAAAAATTTTAGCTGATCCGTTCACCCAATTACCTTCGATTACCTTTTGGTTATTAGGCAGTTTCACGGCTGTTGGCGTAAAAGAATTAAGTCAACTTACCCCTATTTTAATACTCGGTATTCTGCCACTTTTCTTATTGCGTTGGCGCTTAAATCTGCTCGCTTTAGAAGAAGATGAAGCGAAAAGCCTCGGTATTCCTATCCAACGCACACGCTATATTTTGATCATTTTCACCACACTTTGCACGGCAAGTGCGGTCTCCATTACGGGGATTATTGGCTGGGTTGGTTTGCTTGTGCCCCATATCGCGCGATTATTAGTGGGTGCCAATTTTATTTTATTGCTGCCGACATCCTTGTTGCTTGGCGCGAGTTTTTTACTTCTCACTGACACACTCGCCCGCACGGTTGCAAGCATTGAACTTCCCATCGGGATTTTAACTTCTGCTTGTGGTGCACCGTTTTTCCTCTATTTATTGTTGAGAGGGCGAAAATGAATTTAATTGAAACGCAACAATTGACGATTGGTTATGGGAATAAACCTCTGTTAGACA
>CAJMPC010000276.1:0-1042 GCA_905215245.1 uncultured bacterium
TCACCTTCACCACTCACGAGCCAATTCAAATTCACTCCTGCTTTAGCTATGCCCGACATTCCTTCTGCATTGGGTTCACGTTCACCACCGATATAACCTTGCATCGTACGATAGGCTATTCCTGTTTGTTCTGCGAAGTCCGTAATTTTCCAATTTTTAGCCTCACAAACTTGTCTTAATCTTTCTGATATGCACATTTGAGCGTTCCATTTTCAATTCATAATTGACAAATTACGCAAATGAGCGTATATTTGTTTTAAATTCAAACGCATTTTATCACGTTTGAGCATATTTAAAATCTCTATTAACATAAATTTTAAACAAAACGATGACTCAGCATTTCTTACTTTCTAGCAAAGCACGCACGCTTTCTTCCTACGAGATTGCACAACTCTCGGAAGAAGAAGCGTATGATTTGCTTTGTGAATTAAGATGGGGTGGAAAAGAGTTTATTACTTGTCCTAAATGTGGGGTACAACACAAGCCTTATTATATTTCTACACGTAAACAATGGCGCTGCAAACATTGTAATCACACTTTTAGTGTTACTTCTGGCACCATTTTTGCCAATCGCAAGAAACCGATTAAGGTTTATCTCTATGCTTTAATGGAATGGGTAAATGCCGTCAAAGGCTTATCTTCCCTTCAATTAGCTCGTAATGCAAAACTTAATCCTCGCACGGCATTTGTTTTATCACATAAATTCCGTAAAGCATTATTAGAAAGTCGTGATATGAAACCCCTTTCAGGTGTAGTGGATATGGACGGTACTTATGTTCATCCTGCACCACGTAAAGCAAATAAGAAATCTGACCGCATTGACTATCGCTTAAAGGAAAATCAGAATCCTGATAAACGTTGTGTAATGGTTGCACGTGAGCATTATTCACCAGAAGAAAAAGCCAGTAATGCGCTGCATTGTGGGGCAAAACGCTCTCACGTTTTTGTGGCGCATACGGAATCGCAATCGGTAGTGAAAAGTTTTGCCGATAAATTTATTAAACCGAATACGCAAATCAATACCGATGAAAGCACTGCTTAT
>CAJMPC010000277.1:0-1030 GCA_905215245.1 uncultured bacterium
ATCTTCCTGGCTTTCAAATACCATTGCACGGCCGGTGAATTTCCAGATAGACTCATCCACACCTGCAGTTTTTACGATACAACCGTCTTTTGCGATGTTACCGAATAATACAGCTAAGCCGCCTTCTTGAGAAATCGCATTTTCTTTGTTACGGATACATCCACTTACACGGTCATCATCTACGCTATCCCAACGACAATCTTGCGAGAAGGCTTGCGTGGTACGAATGCCAGCAGGGCCGGCACGGAAGAATTTGTGTAATTCTTCGTCTTTGTTACGAATAATATCGTATTGATTTAATTGTTCTTCTAGTGTTGTTCCTAGCACGGTTTTGGTGTTGCGATGGATTAAACCCGCACGATCTAATTCACCTAATAAGCCCATAATGCCACCTGCACGGTGTACATCTTCCATGTGGTATTTATTGGTGTTTGGTGCGATTTTGCTTAAGCAAGGGACAACGCGTGATAAGCGGTCAATATCTGCCATTTTGAAATCTACACCAGCTTCTTGAGCAGCCGCTAATAAGTGTAAAACGGTATTACTTGAACCACCCATTGCAATATCTAAACTCATGGCATTTTCAAAGGCTTCAAAGGTACCGATTGAACGTGGCAGAACACTTTCATCATCTTGTTCATAATAGCGTTTGCAAAGTTCTACAATTTGACGACCTGCTTTTAAGAATAATTCTTTGCGGTCAGCATGGGTTGCCAACATAGAACCATTGCCCGGTAAAGATAAACCTAACGCTTCGGTTAAGCAGTTCATTGAGTTAGCAGTGAACATCCCTGAGCAAGAACCACAGGTTGGACAAGCGCTGCGCTCAATGGCATCAACATCTTTATCGCTGACATTCACATCAGCGCTTTGGATCATCGCATCAATTAAGTCTAATTTGATGAGCTGGTCGGAAAGTTTGGTTTTACCCGCTTCCATCGGACCGCCTGAGACGAAGATAGTTGGAATGTTTAAACGCATTGCTGCCATCAACATTCCCGGGGTAATTTTGTCACAGTTGGAAATACAT
>CAJMPC010000278.1:0-1015 GCA_905215245.1 uncultured bacterium
ATATTATTTTGTGCATTCAATACTGACAACGAGACGCCTTCAGCAGCTGCTTTACCTTTTAAGAACTGCACGTAATCATTAAAGTTATCTAAGGTTCTTGGTTTACTGTAAACAGCATTACTGCTTACTGATGGAATACTTTTTGTTGATGATGTTGTCGTCGTACTGCTTGAACAACCCACTAATAAAAGTGCGGTCGATAACGCAGTCATTTTTAACGTTGAGATTAAATTCATTTGTTTTCCTTTTTTAATTATCAAAATATCGCATTATTTGCGTAAAAATTGGTTATAAACAGCTTTCAATAATGAGGTTGGTAATAAGCGAGAACCTGAACGCAAGGCAAAGGTGAATAGGCCAGAAAATAAACCTTGAATGCCTAAACGATGTTTCAATTTAAATAAACGCCATTCTGCCTTGGCTTGGTTTAAACCTCGACGACGCCCTACCATACCATTGCCTACGCGGGCATAAACTAAAATATCCGGCAAGTTTGCCACTTTTTGACCTTGTGCCACAAGCTTAATCCACAGGTAATAATCTTCCTGTAAATCTTCATATCCACCACAATTAATGACCGCACTTTTTTGATATGCCACCGTCATGTGATTGAACGGACAACGTTTTTGCGTAAATTTAACGATATCTTGTGATTCAGTCGGCACATTACGATATGCCACGATGTCTTGAATGTTTTCGCCAAACTCAGCAATCTGCCCACCGAAAATAATCGTATCCGGATGTTGCTCAATAAACGCCACTTGTTTTTCAAAACGTTCTGGCACACAAATATCATCAGTATCCATACGGAATACCCAATCGTGTGAACAATGTTTCAATCCTTCATTGAGTGCTTTACCTAAACCTAAATTTTTTGGCAATTTCACTAAGTTTAAGGGTAATTTTGTTTCGAATTCAGCAACCACGGCTTCCAATTCTGGTGTGACAGCACCATCAAACACTAACACAATCTCATCTGCCAGATGAGTTTGAGCCACTAGACTTTCAAAACATT
>CAJMPC010000279.1:0-1010 GCA_905215245.1 uncultured bacterium
GTTTCAAGATTTCCTTGGTAGCTTTCATGACGGGAATCAAACATCACCGTTGGTGCGATTTTTTTCAATTCTTCAAACACCGCTGTGTGACGGGAAGGATCGGCAATAATTAAATCGGGTTTGAGGGAAGCAATCACTTCAAGACTCGGTTGAGAACGCGTGCCAACGGATTGCCATGCAGCAATTTTTTCGCGCACTTGCGGCAAAATACGATCGATTTTGTTATCGTCAGCCACACCCACTGGGCTTACACCGACTTGGGCTAAAGCATCCACAAAAGAATATTCCAATGCCACAACACGGCTTGGGGTTTTATCAAGGGTAAATTCACCTTTCGCATCTTTAACCGTCACGGCGCTAGCGAATGCGGATACCATTAATAATGCAGAAGCTAAAGTGGTTTTGAATAATTTTTTCATGTTGTGTCCTCAATAATAAAAAGCATTTGGATTATACATTCAAACAATGTTATTGAGAATAGTTATATTTTAGCTATTTGGTCGGATTTCTCTATTTTGCCCGCATTCTGGCAAGTAAACTGACGGCAATAATAATGACTAATGAACCAATCCAGAAATTTAGGCTTGGTACGTTATCCCAAAATAGCCAGTCACAGATGCTGGAGAAAATGACACCGGTAAAAGCAAAAGGCGTAATGACATTGGCGGGGGCATATTTAAAGGCGCGAGTGAGTAATAATTGGAAAATAAGACCGAATCCGCCCACTAAAAGTAACAGCGTAAATCCATGCAGTGTTGGCATTTTCCACTGTGCAATAAAAAAGAGTGGCAATAAAATCGAGCCTAATAAGTGAAAGTAAAACACGATATTTTTAGGTGAGTTGTGTTTATTGAGCTCTTGTAAGCTGATAAATGCCATCGCAGCCAAGACGGCAGCACCTAACGCATAGCCTACATGGAGAGGATTGATATCCATTGAGCCGTTGGTCAGCATAATGATGGATACACCGAAAAACCCCATAAAACTGCAAGCTAATACTTTTAATGGCG